>JANXSB010000360.1 GCA_025352865.1 Chthoniobacter sp.
GCTGCGCCACGGCACCGCCGCCGCTCACCGCTGACTCACCCGCCAATCCCGATGCCCCGGCAGGCGTGCCGCCGGGACGCCATGCCTCGCTGCGACCCGACGACGCGACTTTGAAAAGCCGCGCGATGCTCGCTGCGGCGGCCAAGGCGCAGGAGCAGTGGAACGAAAACGGCCCCGTCTTCGGCACGCCCGCGGAACCGGGCACCGCGACGAAACCAGACGCGATGCCGGGCATGGACCACAGCAAAATGAAAGGCATGAAACCATGAACATCTCCCGGAAAATTCTTGCGCTCGGTCTGGTTGCGGCGCTGCTGTCGGCCACGGGACGCGCGACGGAGAAAGGGCAACCGTTTGCGCCCGTCGCCGACGCGGTGAAGGCACGGACGGGCCGCGAAGTGCGCTGGCAGGAAGATGCCGAGGCTCGCGCGGAGAATCTGCGCGCCGTCCGCGCGCTGCTGAAGAAGCCGCTCAACGTCGGCACCGCGGCGCAAATCGCGCTGCTGAACAATCCGGGATTGCAGGCAACGTTCGAGGACATCGGGATCTCCGCCGCGGATTTGCGCGAGGCGGGTGCGTGGAAAAATCCGACGCTGGATTTGAGCGTCCGTTTTCCCGACCGGCCGCCGTCGGGCGTGAATGCGGAGGAGGCCGTGATCTTCAATCTGCTCGATCTTTTCATGGTGCCGCTGCGCAAGCGCGTGGCGGCGGAACATCTGCGGGCGGCGCAACTTCGCGTGGCCGATGAGGCGCTCCAGCTCGTCGCCGAGACGAAGAGCGCGGTCTATCGGCTGCAAGGCGATGAGCAACTCATCGGGCGGCTGAGGCTCGTGCGCGAAGCGGGCGGCGCGGCGCTCGAACTCGCGCAGAAACAGCACGAGGCGGGAAATATCAGCGACCTCGCGCTCATGCAGCACCAGGCGAACTACAGCCAGGCGCGGCTCGATGTCGCGATGGCCGAAGGCGAGATGCGCGGGCATCGGGAAAAGCTCACGCGTCTGCTCGGCGTGTGGGGCGCGGATACGGGTTGGAAAATGGGCGGCGAACTGCCGCCGTTGCCGGCGTCCGATCCGGCGCTGGCCGGGCTGGAGTCGCTCGCCGTGGCGCAGCGGCTCGATCTCGCGGCGGCGCGGGCGGAACTCGGCGGCGTAGTCCGCGCGCTCGGGCTGACGAAGGCTTACCGCTTCGTCGGCGCGCTGGAGTTTGGCATCGACACCGAGCGCGATACGGATCGCACAAACCTCACCGGGCCGCGGATGAGTGTGGAGCTGCCGATCTTCAATCAGGGCCAGGCGCGGGTCGCCAAGGCGCAGGCCGAGCTGCGGCGAGCGGAGCGGAAGTTTGAGGCGCTGGCCATCGGCATTCGCAGCGAGGTGCGCGAGCTGCACGACCAGCTCGTGAGCAAGCGTGAGATCGCCCGCTTTTACCACGACGACCTGCTGCCGGGCCGCATCGCGATCCTCAATCAGTCGCTCCTTTTCTACAACGGGATGCTCCTCGGAAACTACGAACTCTTCGCCGCCAAGACCGAGGAACTCCACGCCGAGCGCGGCTACGTGGAGGCGCTGCGCGACTACTGGATCGCCCGCGCGGAACTGGAACGCACCGCCGGCGGCAGCTTCACCGCGCGCCCGGCCGCTGCGCCTGTAGGGGAAGCTGTCAGCTTCCCCTACAGGCGCGAGCAAGCGATCTCTGCACCCGCCAAACCAAGCGCCCATCAGCATTGAAAGGACACTGACCATGATTACCCGTCGCAAACTTTTTACCGGAGCTGCCGCCCTCGCGAGCGTCGCCGCCCTCGAACGCACCGCCCGCGCCGCGGAAAAAGCCGCGCCCGCGGACCCCGGCGAGCGCTTTCCGCCCGGCGAATCCGGCAAGGACTACACGCCCGTCGTCACGCCCAACGGCGTCGCGCTGCCGTTCAAGATCGTCGATGGCGTGAAGGTCTTTCACCTCATCGCCGAGGAGGTGCCGAACCACGAATTCGCGCCCGGCCTCCTCGCGCATTGCTGGGGCTACAACGGGCGCGTGCATGGCCCGACCATTGAGGCCGTCGAGGGCGACCGCGTCCGCATTTACGTGACCAACCGCCTGCCCGAACCGACGAGCAGCCACTGGCACGGCATCCTTTTGCCGAGCGGCATGGACGGCGTGGCCGGCCTCACGCAAAAACCCATCGAGCCGGGCGAGACCTTCAAATACGAGTTCACCCTGCGGCAGCACGGCACCTACATGTATCACCCGCATTTCGACGAGATGACGCAGATGGCGATGGGCATGATGGGCATGTTCATCGTCCACCCGCGGAACCCGAAACGCCGGCCCGACCGCGACTTTGCCTACATGCTCAGCGAATGGAAAATCGTCCCCGGAACGATGCGGCCCGACCCGATGGAGATGACCGAGTTCAACACCCTCACGCTGAACGCAAAATGTTTTCCCGGCACCGCGCCCATGGTCGTGAAAAAGGGCGACCTCGTGCGCATCCGCCTCGGTAATCTCGGCGCGATGGATCATCACCCGATCCACCTCCACGGTTACTATTTCAAAGTCATCGCGACCGACGGCGGCGAAATCCCCGAGGCCGGGCAGTGGCCGGAGACAACCGTACTCGTGGCCGTGGGAACCACGCGCACCGTCGAGTTCATCGCCGACAATCCCGGCGACTGGGCGATCCACTGCCACATGACGCATCATGTGATGAACCAGATGGGCCACGGCCTGCCGAACCTCCTCGGCATCGACAAAAGCCAGCTCGACAAAAAGGTGAAGGCCTTTCTGCCCGGCTACATGACCATGGGCCAGGACGGCATGGGCGGCATGGGCGACATGGGGATGCATGTCCCGCGCAACAGCCTGCCCATGGTCGGGGCACCTGGCCCGCACGGCTACATCGACATGGGCGGCATGTTCACGATCCTCAAAGTGCGCGAGAGCCTCACGAGCTACGACGATCCCGGCTGGTATCAGACACCGCCCGGCACGCAGGCCGGTCTCGCGAGCAATGCCGACCTGCAACGCGACCTCGGCTTCATCCCCGACGCCAAGCCCACAGCCACGCCGCCGAGGAAACACGAACACTAAAGCCCGATGCCAAATCTACGCTGTCTTTGCTTCCTTCTGATGGTGTCGCTGCGCGCTTTCGCCGCACCGGTCGAGATTGCCCCGTCGAGTTTTACAGGTGCCTTGCAGCCCCAGGTGGCGGTGGGGGCGAAGGGCGAAATCCACGTCGTCTTTGGGCAAAAGGACGGCGCGATTTTCCACACGCTCTCGACCGACGAAGCGCGTACGTTTCGCGCGCCGGTGAAAATCGGCGCACTGCCCAAGCTCGCGCTCGGCATGCACCGCGGCCCGCGCATTGCCATCGCGGGCGAACGTGTGGTCGTCACCGCCGTCTCGCATGAAGGCGGCGATTTGCTGGCGTGGGCTTCCACCGATCGCGGCGTGAGCTGGACCGGACCGGCCACGCTGAACACCGCGCCGAAGTCCGCACGCGAGGGCTTGCACGCCATGGCCGCCAGCGGGGAGCGTGTCGCCGTGGCGTGGCTGGATTTGAGGAATAGCGGCACGGAGCTTTGGGGCGCTCTGTCCAAAAACGGCGGCGCGAGCTGGGAGCCGGACGCGCGCATTTATCAATCGCCCGACGGCTCCATCTGCCAATGTTGCGCGCCGAGTCTCGCCTTTGGCCCGCGTGGGGAACTCGCCGCGATGTGGCGCAATGCCCTCGGCGGAGCGCGCGATCTTTACGCTGCGCTGAGCAGCGATGGCGGGCAGACTTTTGCACCAGCGGTAAAGCTCGGCACCGGCACTTGGAAACTGAACGCGTGTCCGATGGACGGTGGCGGCGTAACCTTTCTCCGCGCGGAACCCGAAGAAGCGCTGCTGAACTGCGCGACGTGCCACCAAACCAAAGACCGGCACCGCGGCCTGTTCGGCAACGACTGCGCGCAATGCCACGCCACGACAAAATGGACGCTCGCTGAATACCGCCATCCTTCGTCTGCCTCGCAGTCGTGCGCTCAATGCCACCAAGCCCCGCCGAGTCACTACATGATGCACTTTCAAATGATCGATCAAAAGATCTGCGGACAGCCGAATGCCAAGGTCAACCAATGCTTCCTCTGCCATCAAACAACCTCTTGGAATGACATCAAAGGCGTCGGCTTTTACAAACACCACTGAAGGAACAGCGTGAAAGGGGGTGGTTTTAGAATCTCGCTTTTGCCGAGCTGACCCTAGAAATCCACCCGCTGTCTCGCGGACGTGTTGCGCGACCCGAAACGTGCCCCTTCCAAATGGGTGTATGTGAACATTCCACTGGCCGCTTTCGCATGGCAGGAGGGCTATGGCGCGTTCACCGTGAGCGCGTCCACGGCCACCGGTTTCACTCCCACCGACGCCGCGCGCAACCCCGAAATCGCGCCCGGCGAATACGTCTGCCTCAGCGTCGCCGCCACGCACCGGCATGGACGCCGCTACGCGCCGCCGCATCTTCGAGCCGTTTTTCGACATGCTGCACCCGAATCCCGAGACCTACGCGAAGTGGGCCGCGGAGCTGACGCCGATCCTCGACAAGCTCGGGCTGGCGAAGTAACGCGCGCTGCGTAGCTTTGGCGCGCATGAAACGCGTCTTCGGAATCGAAACGGAATACGGGATCACGGTCGATGGGCTGGAGGGGCTGGATGTGGTGCGGGAGTCGATCGAGATGGTGCGGAGCTATACGGAGCATGGGGCTTCGATGAAGTGGGATTACAACCTCGAAGACCCGCATCAGGATGCGCGGGGTTTTCGTGCGAAGGAGCTGCTGCAGGACACGGATGAGGCGGCGTATTTCGAGCTGGATAAGGCGCGGCCGCTGTCGTTCGAGGAGATCAAGAGCGACCTGGTGCTGAGCAATGGCGCGCGGTTTTACAACGACCACGCGCACCCGGAATACTCGACGCCGGAATGCACGACGCTGGCGGAGCTGGTGGCGCAGGACAAGGCGGGTGAGCGCATCCTGGCGGAGTGCGCGAGGCGGCGGAACACGCATCTGCCGGGGGGCTGCGAGGCGCGTCTGTACAAAAACAACACGGATTTTGTGGGGCATAGCTACGGGTGCCACGACAACTATCTGATGCGGCGCGATGTCCAGTGGGAGCGGCTGGTGCGGGAGGTGGTGCCGTTCCTGGTGACGCGGCAGATTTTTGCGGGCGCGGGGAAGATGGGCGTGGAGGGCGAGGATGCGGCGGGGCAGCCGGGCGTTTTCCAAATCGCGCAGAGGTCAGATTTTTTCTCGGTGCTCTGCTCGATCGACACGATGAACCGCCGCCCGCTGGTGAACACGCGCGATGAGCCGCATGCGGACGCGGAGAAGTACCGGCGGTTTCACGTCATCATCGGCGACGCGAACATGAGCCAGTTTGCGACCGCGCTGAAGATCGGGACGACGGCGCTGGTGCTGGATTTGATCGAGCAGGGAAAGGCACCGCAGCTCGAATTGGCGAACCCGATCGAGGCGACGAAATCCATCAGCCGGGATCAAAGCTGCGCGTGGATCATCGAGCTGCGGGACGGGCGGAAAATCTCGGCGATCGACGTGCAGCGGCTGTATCTCGGCGCGGCGCGGGAGCACTGCGTGGCGGACGAGGAAACGCTGTGGCTGCTGCGCGAATGGGGGAAAGTGCTGGACGATCTGGTGCTGGATTTCTGGCGCTGCCGCGACCGGTTGGATTGGGTGGCGAAGAAGTTTTTGCTGACGACTTTCCAGGAGAGCGAGGGGCTCGACTGGGCCGATCCGTGGCTGCAATCCATCGACCTCGAATACCACAATGTGTCGCTGGAAAACGGGCTCTACTACGAGCTGATGCGCGAGGGGCAGATGCGGCGGATCGTGAGCGAGGACGACATCCGGCGCGCGATTTTCAGTCCGCCGGAAACGACGCGGGCGTATTTCCGCGGGCGCGCGGTGGCGAAGTTCAACCGCGAGATCGAGTCGATCCAGTGGGATGAAATTGCGTTCGCGTCGAATGGCACGCGGCGCACGGTGTCGCTGCCGAACCCGGCGTACGATGAATGGCTGGAAAAGGTGAACGCGGCGATCCGCGAGGCGCGGAGCTTTGCGGAGATGACGGCGGCGCTGGGGTAGAAAAACCCTGTCATCCTGAGCGGAGCGTCGGCTTTGCGACGCGCAGTCGAAGGATCTCTCACTATTTCTTCGGGAAAGGGGGCGGTGAGATGTGCGCTGC
>JANXSB010000383.1 GCA_025352865.1 Chthoniobacter sp.
CGAAGTACAACCAGCTTTTGCGGATCGAAGAGGAACTTGGTGACAACGCCGTTTACGGCGGTAAGATGCGGTAAGTGAGCGCGGCCCAAAGCCACTTCCAAACCACCACCCCGAACGGGGGAATCTGGCATTCCCTCAATCGGCTGCTCATCGTGCTCATCCTCACCGGCATCGCCGGAGTCGCCGTCGTCCGCTTCAACCCCGAGCTGACCAAACGCCGCGCCCAGCAGGCCATTCTCGATCAGCTCAAAGTCGAGGTGGAAGCCGCGCGGCAGGAATTTCAGCGCAACACGCGCGAGGAAAAAATGCTGGCCCACGATCCCGAATACCTCGGCGTCATCGCCCGCGACCGGCTGGACCTGATGCGCGAAGGCGAGATGATCTACCGCCTCGAAGCGCCGCGCGCGGACAAGGTGAAGATGCGGCTGATAAAGTAGCTTGGACTTTAGTCCAAACTGCCGCCTGATTTTGGACTAAAGTCCAAGCTACTTTCACCAACTCTCAACTCATCATGGACCTCTCCGCCATCAACACCGCCCAACTCCAAGCCCGCGTCGGCGAACTCAGGAGGTATCTTTGACTTCGCCAAACTTCAGTCGCGCCTAGCCGAACTCGAAGGCCAGATGGCCGAGCCCGATTTCTGGGCGAACAAGGAACGCGCGCAAAAAAACGTCGAGGAAGTCTCCGCGCTCCGCGGAAAAATAACACCCCTCATCGCGCTTGCGCGACAGGTCGATGACCTTCCCGTCCTTATCGAACTCGCGCTCGAAGCCAAGGACGCCGACAGCGCCGCCGAGACCGAAAAAGAGCACGCCCTCATTTTGCGCAGCCTCGCCGACTTCGAGCTAAAGATGCTCCTCGCCGGCCCCAACGACCGCTGCAACGCCTTCCTCACCATCAACTCCGGCGCCGGCGGCACCGAGTCCTGCGACTGGGCCGACATGCTCCTGCGCATGTACCAGCGCTGGATCGAGCGCCACGGTTTCAAAAGCCAGATCGTGGACATCCAGCTCGGCGACGAAGCCGGCATCAAATCCTGCACGCTGCAAGTCAGCGGTGAAAACGCCTACGGCTACCTCGCCACCGAGCGCGGCGTCCACCGCCTCGTCCGCATCTCGCCCTTCGACTCGAACAAGCGCCGCCACACCTCTTTCGCCGGCGTGGACGTGGTCGCCGAACTCCCCGAAAGCGCCCCCATCGAAATCAACGAAGCCGACATCGAGGTGGACACTTATCGCAGCGGCGGCAAAGGCGGGCAGAACGTCAACAAAGTCGAGACCGCCGTCCGCATCCGGCACCTTCCCAGCGGCCTCGTCGCCGCCTGCCAGAACGAGCGCAGCCAGCAGAAAAACAAAGTCACCGCCATGCGCATGCTCCAGGCCAAACTCCAGCAGATCGAGACCGACAAAGCCGCCGCCGACATCAACGCGGCTTACGGCGAAAAATCCGACGTCGCCTTTGGCAGCCAGATCCGCAGCTACGTCTTCCAGCCATATCAAAAAGTCATCGACCTCCGCACCGGCGTCGAGACGAGTAACATCGACGCCATGATGGACGGCGACATCGACGCCTTCATCCAAGGCAAACTCCGCGGCCTCAAGCGCGAAAAGGGCGCCAGCGACACCGAGGACTAGCCCAGCCCCGAAAGCCCGCGGAGCATGCCAGCTCCAGACACCCACAGCGCGGCACCCTTCATCTCCCGGTGGGTAGCCAGGAGTGCTTTCCGCAACTTCGGGTAAGGCGGGGCACGAGGGATGGCGGGTTTGCAAACGGACCCGGCACCGGCCCATCGCTCATCCCACGGCGGAGATTTTCCAACCGTCGCGGTATTGCTTGGTGAGCAGGCGGTCGGCTTCGGGCTGGTTGGCGAAGCGCAGCGCGGCGGCGTCCCATTCGAGCGTCACGCCGGGGAGGCGGGTGGCGACATTGCCAAGCTGCACGGTTTCGGTGAGCGGGCCGGCGTAGTCGAAACTGTCGGTCGTTTTCGTCCCGGCGAGCGCGGCCTCGACCCATGCGTGATAGTGGCTCGCGCCCGCGACTTTCGGCATCTCGAAGGCCGCGAATTTCTCCTGCGGATAGAGCTGCGGCATGGCGACGTGCGGGAGGAGGAGCGTGCCGCCTTCGCCGATGAACAGCGAACCGGAGCCGGGCAGTTTTTTGTCCGCCGGCATCTGCGCGAGCGCGGGCTCGGGCTGGCGTCCGCCGTCGTGCCAGGTGAGCGGGAGCGTCCCGCCGGCCGTCCATGCGGTGCCGGGAAAAATGTAGCTGATCGTTTCGGCGGAAGGCCACGTCTGCGGGTTGAGCCCTTCGTTTTCGCCGCGAATGCTGATCGGCGCGGTGAGCTGCAGCGCGGTGAAAATGGGATCGAGAATGTGGGCGCCGAAATCGCCCAGCGTGCCGCCGCCAAAGTCCTGCCAGTCGCGCCATTTGAAGGGATGATACACGTCCGGCGCGTAGTCGCGCTGCGGTGCGGCACCGAGCCACCAGTCCCAATTCAGCGACTCCGGCACCGGGCCGGGCGCGGGCGGCGCGGTCAACTTGGTGAAGCCGTTGCCGTTATTGCCCTGCCAGGAATGCACCGCCTGGATTTTCCCGATCACGCCGTCGCGAATGAGCTTCACCGCCGTGCGATACTCGCCGGCGGAATGAATCTGATTGCCCATCTGCGTGACGACTTTCGACTGCGCCGCCTGCAGCCGCATCTGCCGCGCCTCCCACACGGTATGCGTGAGCGGTTTCTGGCAATAGACGTGTTTGCCGCGCCGCATCGCGTCGAGCGCGATGAAGGCGTGCATGTGGTCGGGCGTGGAGACCTGCACGGCGTCAAAGGTGTCGCCGAGCTTGGCGAACATTTCGCGGAAATCCTGGAAGTGCGGGACGCCGGGAAATTTCTGATCGGCCTCGCCGAAGCGCGCCGTGTCCACGTCGCAAAAGCCGGTGAAAATCGCCTGCGGATGCGAGCCGATTTGCCCGAGGTCGTAAAGGCCCTGGCCGTTGCAGCCGACGACGGCGATCTGCAGTTTCGAGTTCGGATTCGCCGCGCGGAGGATGGCGGGAAAGCCGAGCGTGGCGGCGGTGGTGGTTTGGAGAAAGGTGCGGCGGGTGATGTTCATGGGATGGAAATGTGCAGGGTCAACCCTGGCATGGCCGCTGGGTTAGCGTGAAAACTCAGACCTCGGCGCGGAGCACTCCGTCGCTCAGAATTTTCGCGCGCAGACCGCCGCGGCCCTGCAGCCGCGCTTCGGCTCCGGGGTGAAAGGCCGTGTTCATCCAGTGGCAGGGCGCGCATTCGCCGCGGCCGAGAAAGCGCACGCCCTGCACCTCGAATTCACGCCCATAAAGCTCCGCCAGCCCGATGCCCGCGGTGATGACGTTGCGCCGGAAGACCGACGGCTCGCGATCCCACACATCGAATTCCGCGCAGAGCTGGTCGTAGGTTTCGCGCTCGAAAAAAGTGATCTGCCCATTGTAGTCGGTTTTGAAATCGAGAAAGCGGTCGCCCTCGATCCCCCGCCCCGCGCGGCACACGATCTCGCGCTGCGCGAGCATGGGATTGTCCCCCGCGGGCTGGCCGTGGTGGCCGAAGAAATTGTGCCCCGGCGAAATGTAGAGGTGCGCGATGCGGATGGGCGGGATGTCGGTCACAGCGGCAGTCTAGTCACCTTCCGCGGGGTCTTCGTCCTCGTTACTCACCACAGGGGCGATGCCGGAAAGCATTTCGCCTTCACGCATGTTGATGAGGATCACGCCCTGGGCGTTGCGTCCGGTCTCGCGGATGCCCGCGACTTTCGTGCGGACCATCTTGCCCTTGTTCGTGATGAGCATGAGCTCGTCCGTGTCGCGCACGGTGAGCGCACCGGCCACGCCGCCGGTCTTCTCGTTAGTCTTCATGGTGATGACACCTTTGCCACCCCGGGATTGGAGGCGATAGACAGGACCTTTCTCGTCATCGAACGGCGTGCGTTTTCCGAGGCCGTTCTCGCCGGCGACGAGTAACTTCGCATTCGCATCGACCAGCGCGGTGCCCACCACGTAATCGCCCTTATCCGGGCGGATGCCCCAGACGCCGACGGTGTCGCGGCCCTGATCGCGCATTTCCTCCTCGCTGAAACGGATGCTCATGCCCTC
>JANXSB010000387.1 GCA_025352865.1 Chthoniobacter sp.
TCAAGGAAGCCTCGAAGAGCGTGGACAAGCTCGTGGCCGACAATGCCTCGCTCATGGCCCGGCTGGCGGAGACGGAAAAGTCCGTCGCCAATTTCAAGGCCGAGGGCGAGGAGAAGGACAGGCAGATCGCGGCGTTGAAAAAGGAAGTGGGATCGGTCAAGGAGCAGCTCGCGCAGGCCCGGACGGAGAGCGCGAATTACCAAAGGCAGATGGGCGATTTGCAAAGCAAGCTCGAGGAGCAGGGCAAGCAGCTCGCGCAGGTCAAGGCCGACAATGCGGCCAGTTCCGCCGAGAAGAAAAAGATGCAGGCCGAAAACGAAATCCTGCGCGGCATCGTGCTCCGCCAGCAGAAGCAGGAGGCCGTGCGCGCGGCGACGAAGAAGCTCGTGCTCGGCGAACTCGGCAAGCTGGAGGTCAATTCCAAGACGCTGCTCAAGGAGATCGACCTGCTCGGCCAGCCGGTGGTGAAGCTCACGCCGAAGGAGCTTTCGCTTTTTCGCAAATCGGAGCTGCAGGTGAACGGTGCGGAAATCTCCGCGAATCTCCCGACAGCCGACGAAACCCCGGCGCTCGCCGATGCGGGTACCCCGAAGGCCGTGGACCCAACGCCGGTGCCCGAGGCGACAACGCCCGAGGTCACTGCGCCGGAAATCCCGAAGACCACCGACCTGCCCGTGAAGGACAAGGACATGACGATGGCGAGCGCCAAGCCGACGATCCCGAGCAGCGTGCCGGATAAGCCCGCGACGGCGGAAGAGACGCCCGCGAAGGGCGAGACCGCTCCGCCGGAAGGCACGCTCGGCAGCGTGGCGGGCCAGCCGAACATCCCGGCGGAATTCCTCCCGCTGGCGCGGGATGGCAAGACGCTGTTTGAAAAGTTCGACTACCGCGGCGCGGAAAAAATCTACGAGAAGATTTTGGCGAAGGCACCGAACAATCTCTACATCCTCTCGAACCTCGGCGTCGTCCGCTTCCGCGTGGGCACGCCGGAGAAGCTGAAGCAGGCTTTGGAAGTGCTGACCAAGGCGACGAGGGTCGCGCCGGAGGACGGCTTTTCGTGGTGCACAAAGGGGATCGTCGAATACACCCTGGGGAAACTCGACGAAGCCGTGAGTTCCTTGACCAAGGCGCTCGCCATCAATCCAAAGAACGCGACGGCGCACAATTACCTCGGCATCACCGCCGCCGGCAAAGGCTGGCAGGAGGCCGCGCAGAAGGAGTTGGAAACGGCCTGCACGCTCGATCCGAACTATGCCGACGCGCATTTCAATCTCGCCGTGGTTTTCGCCACGCAGACGCCGCCGAATAAGGAAAAGGCCCGCCAGTATTACAGCCGCGCGAGGGAACTCGGGGCGGAGGCGGACGCTTCGCTCGAGCAGTTGGTCAAGTAGGGTGCGGGCTTTGCCGGTGTGCCGCTGGTGCTGAAGAGATGCCTTTTCATCATTTCATTCGGGACACGCACGGCTGGCGCACGGTCGCCGATGAGACGCTGTTCGCGAACGACTACCTCGAGGTGCATCGCCCGACGGTGACTTCGCCGACGCGGGCGGAGCCGTTCACGTGGACGGTCACGCATCGCAAGGGCGCGGTGGTCGTGGTGCCGATGACGGCGGACGGGCGGCTGCTGCTGGTGCGGCAGGAGCGGGTGCCGATCCGCGCGACGATCTGGGAATTTCCAGCAGGACAAATCGACGACAACGAAGAGCCGGATGCGATCCGCGCGACCGGCCTGCGCGAGCTGCGCGAGGAAAGCGGGCACGACCTCGCGCCGGGCGGCGAAACGATTGATCTCGGCCATTTTTTCCCGAGCTGCGGTTTCACCGACGAGCACAGCCACCTGCTGCTCGCGCGCCCGGTGGTGCCGAGCCCGCACGGTCACGCGCACGATGCGAGTGAGGCGATCACGGAATGCCGGGCGTTCACGCGCGAGGAGTTTCGCGCGATGATCGCCAGCGGCGAAATCCGCGATGCGAACACGCTGGCGGCGTTCGCGCGGCTGGTCGCGATGGGGTTGTGGAATGAC
>JANXSB010000394.1 GCA_025352865.1 Chthoniobacter sp.
CTCCGCACCTTCCGGCGGCGCGGCTTTGAGCGCGGCGAGTACATCGGTCACGCGCGGCTGCGCGAGGTTTTCCAAGCGCCAGAAAAGCTGCACCTGTTTCAAAAGCTGGAGCACCGCGCGCTGATACGGCGTCTGCAATTCCGCCTTCACGCCCGACGCCTGCCGCGCCTGCTCCTGGAGCGCGGCGAGCTTCGGCCGGACCTGCGCGTAGGAGTAGTGCTTTCCGTCCGCATTCTTGGTTTCATCAGGCTCCACGGGCAATTCGAGCGTTTGCTTCAGCTCCAGATTATCGATGCGGAAATTGGGCCGCGCCTCCGCCGTCTCGGGCTTGAACATGACCTCCGCAAGCCATTCCGACGCAGTCATGATGCGCTGCTTGTCCGGGCCGTTGAGCGCGGTGGAGGAAATCGCCGCGCCCTTTTCGCGAAGCTGGAGCAGCGAGTTGCGCGCGAGCGAATCGAGCGGCTGGAAACGGCCATTCGCCATGACGGGAATGCCGCCAAATTTCTGCCAGTCGAAATCCTTCACCTTCGCAGGCCGCAGCGCGCCAAGCGCGGAGATGGCGAAGACGGTGGTGATGATCCAAGGAAGGATTTTTTTCATAGGAATTGGGTCCACGAAAGGCACGAAAGCACACGAAAACAGCAGACCTTTTTCGTGTCCTTTCGTGCCTTTCGTGAACCTCCAAGAATGCGGTTCATGTCATTCAGTAACCGAAAAGTTTGAGCGTGAATTTGAACAGAAGATAACCCAGCGCCCCGATCTCCAGCAAACGCCCGGCGATTGCGCCCCAGCCGCCTTTGCGGGTACCGCCAAGCCGCTTGCCGAGGAACTTCAAGAGGTGCTGGCGAAACTGAATGTACATGCCCGCCGCCACGATAAAGACGCCCGCGTACGGCGTGAGCCAGCCGGGGTTGCGCACGACTTGCAGCGTGCTCGTGCCGCGCTGCGGGTCGTCCGCGTCGCGGCCCATGCGCGCCTGGTAAAAGGTGAGCCCGGCGTAGCGCAGCGGGTGGTTCATGTAGATATCCACCTCGCGCGCCTCGCGCGTCGCAGCATCGACGATGCGGACGCGGCTGCGGAAGTTTTTCGGGATGTCCGTGCCGCGGTAAATCTCGTTACTCGTCTTGAGTAGCGTGATCGCGAACGGTTCGTAATAACGCTGAAAGCGCAGCTCCGCGCGCAGCTTTTGCCCACCCGCCTCGATCTCCTGCGCGCCCGCGCCGAGCATGCCGAGCCACGGCGTGACGAGCCATGTGCCGAGGCTTTTTCCGTCCTGCAAAATCTCGATGAAAGCGTACGGCAGATTGCGCGAATCCATGTCCGTGGTTTCCGCGCGCGGCTCGACGACGAGCTGCGTGCCCGCGCCCTGCGTGGCGACCGCCGGGCCATCGACCATCGGCCCGCGCCGGCGGATTTGGCAGTTCACGCCATACGTTTTCACGCGCACGGTGAAGGGCAGTTTCTCGTGCCGGATTTCCGCGCCGGGTTTCACCATCGACTCGGGAATGACGATGACTTCCTCCTGCCCGCCGCCCGCATCACGCACGAAGGCGAGTTCGTTTTTCAGATGATCTTCGGCGTAGGTCTTCGTCTCGCCTTCCTTGAAATCTACGTAGCTCTCGACCGCAAATTCCTGCGTCAGCAACTGGCCGAGCAGCAGCAGGATCACGCCGGCGTGCGTGAGGTGGACGCCGAGTTTGTCCCACCGCCAGACGAAGCGGTGGATGAACGCCGCCGTCAGCCCCGCGAGCAGCGTGAAGCCGATGACGTAGCCGCCGGGAAAAATCGGGACGGTGAATTTCCACCCGAAAAGCTGCAGGTGCTGGCCGATGACGATCCAGCTCTCGAACCAGATTTTCTGCGCCTTCCAAAGTCCTTCATCGACCTGCGCGAGCGTGCCGAAAAAAACGAGCAGCACCGAACAGCCGAGGCAAGCGACGGTGAGCCGCAGCGACGTGAGAAATTTCCACACAGCTCTCATGGCGCGGTTTGCACGAAGCGGATGAACGCCTCGCGTTCCGCGGTCACGGCGGGGGCGTCGCCCAGGAGTTTGT
This sequence comes from Chthoniobacter sp., assembly GCA_025352865.1. Taxonomy (GTDB): domain Bacteria; phylum Verrucomicrobiota; class Verrucomicrobiia; order Chthoniobacterales; family Chthoniobacteraceae; genus Chthoniobacter. Next base: position 2,058 of record JANXSB010000394.1, read on the forward strand.
AAAACCACCAGCGGCCTTCGCGCGGGATGATCGCGCCGAGCAGCGCGCGCGGATCGTTTTTCAGATCGACGAGGACCGCGCCGGGTGCGGAGTCGAGTGGGGACGTGCAACCTTTCAATCCACTCTCCTCGATCGGTTCCAGTCCGAGCTGTTTGCGCCAGCGGTTCACATTGGCCAGCGTTCCGCCGCTCTCGCTCGGAAAAACGCTCACGAAGACCTCGGCCTTCGCGCCGTCGCGCGCTGGCACGGCGAATTTCGCGACCTGCATCTGCCCCGCAGGCAGCGTTTGCCAGCCTTCGGGCACCTTCCATTTGAACTCCGGCGCGGCAGGCGCGCTGTCCGCGACCTCAGCCGCCGGGGCGCTTCCCGCCTTGATCCGCACGGTTTTCAAAAACTCGATGAATACCGGTTTCTGCGCGGCGACCAGCGCCTCCGGCCCCTGCAATTTGTAAAACCAGCTCGCCCCGTCGCGATGCGCGAACGCCGTGACGATCCGCACCGTCTGCCCGTCGCGCGTGCCCGTGATTTCAAAAAACTGGCCCTGCACTCCGCCGATTTCGACCGGCGTGAGCGTGCCCGCGAGTTCGCCTTGCGTGAGCGGTTTCTGGCCCACCTGCTCGCGCCACATATTCACGATCGCCGCCTCCTGCCCGGCCATGCTGGCGAGCGGCGTGATGTTCACACTGCCCTCGCCGGCGTCCGTCTTGATGCGGAAATTCGCGAGGCTCATCGAGCTCGCGCCCGCGTCCTGCCAGCCAGGGGGCAGCGTGTAGCTGAGCTGCGGGCGCGCGGCATTTGCGGCGGGCGCGGTCGCATCCGCGGCGGCTTTCGGCGCGGGTTCGGCGGTTTCTTTGGCGACGGAATAGACGCGGATTTCCTCGCGCTTGCAGCCGCCGAGACAGACGGCGGCGAGAGCAGCGAGGGTGGAGAAATGGGGACGGCGGATCATGCGAAAGGGGTGGAGTGGTAGCCGATCATCGGCTCCTGCGCCAACGGGCATTTCGAGCGCGGAGACAATCCGGCGGCAGCGCGCTTCTTAGCGCGGCGCAGCTCCGGGGAACGCGCGCGCTCCCCGGAGTTCACACACGCGCGCGCCCGGTGATCGCGAGTATCGCGCGCACGTTTTCGGCGATGCTGAATTGCGCGCCGAGCGCGAGGAGGCGTGGACGGATGGCGGCGCGGCGCGCGGGGTCGCTCCATTTTTCCAGCGCGGCGGCAAGCGCGGCGATGTCGTCGGGTTGCGCGACGACTTCGCCCTCCACGCCGGGAGCAATGATTTCCGCGAAGCCATTGTATGCCGTGGTGATGACGGGCAGACCAGCGGCCAGCGCTTCGAGGCAGGCGTTGGAAAACGGCTCGTAGAGCGTGGGCAGGATGAAGGCATCCGCCGCGGCGAGGCAGCGCGGCATGTCCTTCACGGGGCCGAGAAAACGCACGCACTCGGAGCGCGGCAGCGCGCGTTCATTTCCGCGACCGGCGACGAGCAGCGTAGCGTTTGGGAGGTGCGCGGCGTTCATCGCCTCGATGGCAAAGCGCAGTCCCTTTCGCTCCCAGCCCGAGCCAGCAAAGAGCACGGCAAAATTCTCGGCGCGCAATCCGAGTTCCCGCCGCGTTTGCTCGCGCGCCTCGGGCGAAACGGCGAAGGGCGGCACGCCATTGTGGACGACGTGGATGCGCTCGGCGGGGTAGCCGAAGTGCCGCCCGATCTCGGTCTGCACCATGCGCGAATTCGCGATCACCAGCCGCGCGCCGTCCGGCCCGAAAAGATGCTTTTCCAGCGCAAGCGTCTCGCTGTGCTTGGCGTTGTATTGCCGCAGCCACGGTTTCCAAAACGGCTCGAAGCGCGCGCGCCGCTGAAGCCATTCGGCATGCACGCCGTCGCCAGCGCGGTAGGCGTCGCAGGTCCAGATGCGTTCGAGGCTGAAAAGGAAATCGCATTCGTCCCGCGGGTGCAGCGCGGTGAGCGCGTCGGCGAATTTTTTCGGCGAATCGCTGGCGACCTGAACGTGCGCGAACGGCCACGCCACGCGCGGCCACTGCTCGGTGAAAAGCACACACTCATGCCCCGCCGCGCCCGCCGCCTCGGCGAAGCGCCGCAGGTAAATCTCCGCACCGCCGGTGCGCGCGTAGCCGCGACGGACGAGGCCGATTTTCATTTGGGCTCAGCCACGGATGGACACGGATGAAACACGGATAGGGAGGGGCGAAAGACCGCGCACTTTGAATCCGTGTTTCATCCGTGTCCATCCGTGGCTTTTCATCGCCTCGTTACCGCCTAGACTGCGCGTCCCTTGGAAATGCCCAAACATCTGCCCCATGCAATCTCCGCGCGAACCGGAGCGGGTGTGCCGCGCATGGATCGGCCATGAGAATCCTCGCGCTCCAGCTCAAGCGCATCGGCGATCTGGTGCTGACCACGCCGGCGCTCGCGGCGCTGCGCGCGGCGTGGCCGGAGGCGCACATCGCGCTCGCGGTCGCGCCGGGGTGCGCGGGTCTGCTGGGCGCGGTGCCGTCGGTGAGTGCGGGCGTGGTGCTGGGCAAAGGGCGCGGCTTTGCGCCGTGGCAGCAGGTGCTCACGGGGGCGTGGGATCTGTGCGTGGATTTCACGGGCACGGATCGCTCGTCGCTGGCGGCGGGGCTTTCGCGGGCGAAGACGCGGGTCGCATTCGAGTCGGTGAAAAAAAGGAAATTGCGCGCGGTCGCTTTCAACCGCTTCGTCGATTCGCCGGTGCGCGAGCGGCACACGGTGGATCATTATTTTGATCTCGTGGCTGAGGTGATCGGACGCGCTCCAATTCAAGCGGAACCGAGCCTGGCGCTGCCGCCGGCGTCGCAAGCCGAGGCGGCGCAGCTGACCGGAGGTGGGGAGTTCGCGGTCATTCATCCGGGCACGGCGCGGGCGGAAAAGTACTGGGTGCCGGAGCGATGGGCGGAGGTCATCGCGCATCTGCGGGAGCGGCACGGGATCGAGTGTGTGCTCACGGGCGGCGCGGATGAATTCGAGCGCGCGCACATTTCTAAAATCCAATCCGCGCTCGCAAAACCGGCGCTCGATCTCGCGGGAAAAATCGACCTGCCGACCTTCGCGGCGGTGATCGAGCGGGCGCGCGTTTGCGTGAGCTGCGATACCGGGGCCGTGCATCTTGCCGCCGCGTCGCGCACGCCGCAGGTCGCGCTCTTCGGGCCGACGAATCCCTTCCACTGGCGTCCGCGCCACGGGAGCGCGCTCGTCCTTTCCGCCGCGCAGCCGGATGCGCCGCTCACCGATTTCCACCCGCGCATGAAGGGCGCGCCGATGGAGCGCATCTCGACCGCCGCCGTGATCCGTGCTACGGATGCGCTCCTCGCCCGCACGGGCTGACCCCGCATGGCCGCAAAAAAAATCTCCCGCAAAGACATCTCGAAGATGTCCTTCCGCGAGTTCATGCGCGTGAGCCGCGAGCCGTATGTGCGGCTCGCCAGCTACCTGCGGCCGTACCGCGGGCGCTTTCTTTTCGGCGTGCTTTTCGGCGCGCTTTTCGGCGCGGCAAATGGCGCTCTGATCCTGCTCATCCGGCAGGTCGTGCCGCTCGTCTTCCCCGACGGCAGCGACCACATGCTCAAGCCGCCGGCGTGGCTGCCGTTTCATTTTGCACCGATCCAGGCCGGCCACGCCACGCTCTGGCAGGTGGTGCTCATCTGCGCGAGCATCCCGCTGCTCATGGCGGTGCGCGGATTGTTTTCGTACCTCAACGCATACTGCCTGCTGTGGGTCAGCCAGCGCGTACTCGACGACATCCGGCAGTCGCTCTTCCGGCATCTGCTCGGGCAGTCGCTCGAGTTTTTCAACCGCGCGAAAGCGGGCGAGCTGGTGCAGACGGTCTTCAACCAGACGCGCGTGGCGCAGGCGGCGCTGACGCAAATCGCGGGCGATCTCGTGAAGCAGCCGATCTCGATTCTCTCGGCGCTCATCGCGCTTTTCAGCACGGATGCGCGGTTCACGCTTTTGGCGTTCACCGTTTTTCCGCTGTGCCTGCTGCCGGTGCTGCTCGTCGGCCGCAAAGTGCGCAAGGCGGGCGGGCGCGAGGAGGAGGAAGCGGGCCTGCTCATGGTCGTGATGCACGAGGCGTTCGCGGGCATCCGCGTGGTGAAAACGCACGCGCGCGAGGACTACGAGGCGGCGCGTTTCGGGCAGGCCAACATGCAGATGATGCGCTTCGCGATGCGCTGGCGGAAGGCGCAGGAAATGGTGACGCCCGCGGTGGAAACGGTGGCGTCGCTGGGCATCGTGGGCGCGCTCATATACGCGTGGCACTACCAGCTCGGCGTCGGGAAATTCTTCGCGCTGCAAGCCGGTCTCGTGCTGCTCTACGACCCGGCGAAGACGCTCGGGAAGATCAATATCCTGATGCAGAAATGTCTCGCGGCGACGACGAAGGTTTTCGAGCTGCTCGACCGCCCGCCCGCCATTTCAGATGCTCCGCAGGCGGCGGCGCTCGGCGAAATCACCGGCCAGATTCGTTTCGAGGGCGTGACTTTCACGTATCCCGGCAAGGACGTGCCGGCGCTGCGCGGCGTCGATCTCGTCGTCCCGGCGGGATCAACGTGCGCGCTCGTCGGCGCGACTGGCGCGGGAAAGAGCACGCTCTTCTGGCTCATCCAGCGGCTCTACGAAAGCGAGGCCGGCGCGATCCGCATCGACGGGCACGACATCCGCGCGGTCACGCAGGCGTCGCTCCGGGAGAAGATCGCGATGGTCAATCAGGACTCGTTTCTTTTTCACGACACGATCGCCGCGAACATCCGCTACGGCCGGCTCGACGCCACGCGCGAGGACATCGAAAACGCCGCGCGGCTCGCGCACGCGCACGAGTTCATCATGGCGCAGCAGCACGGCTACGAGACGGTCATCGGCGACAAAGGCTGCAACCTCTCCGGCGGGCAGCAGCAGCGGCTCTGCATCGCGCGCGCGTTTTTGAAAGACGCGCCGATTCTGCTGCTCGACGAGGCGACGAGCGCGCTGGATTCGGAGACTGAGAAAGGCATCCAGGAGGATCTCGAAAAACTCGCCAAAGGCCGCACCGTGCTCGCCATCGCGCACCGCCTTTCCACGATCCAAAAGGCCGATCAGATCGTGGTGCTCGAAAACGGCGCGATCAAGGAAACGGGCACGCACGCCGCGCTTTTCGCGCAGAGCGGCTACTACCGGCGGCTCTACGATCTGCAATTCAACCGCCACGACGGCGGAGACGTGCCGCTGGCGGAACTCGCCGCCGCGTCCTAGATTCCGCGCACCTTGAAAACCCGCGCCCTCCTTTTCGCCCTCGCCGTGCTCCCGCTCGTCTCCGCGCGTGCGCAGGGCACGATCAAGGCGACGACGCGCATGCGGCCCGACGGCTCGACGGCGACCACGGTCGTCAATCCCGACACGCGCACCTCCGAGGAGACGATCTCCGACCAGAGCGGAAAGGTGCTGAGCAAAACGATCTTCTATTTGAACGAGCAGAACTTTGCCAAAGGCGCGACGCACCTCGATGGGCAGGGCAAGGTGCGCTACAAGGAGACCTACAAATTCGACTACTCGGGGAAGATCATGGAGGCGACGCTCTTTGGCCCGAGGAACGAGCCGCTCGGCCGGCGCGTCTTTGTCTATGAGGGGAAAGCGCAGCCGACCCGCGTCGAGGACTACGACGCCAGCGGCAACCTCGTGACCGGTGGAAGAAAATCCGGCACGACCCGTGGCGGCCCGCCGGAGATTCGGCGGGCGGTGCCGGCGCAGTGAGGCGTTCTTCCATCGACGGTGGCTCGTCTCTAGCTTCGCCAGCCCGCATGCTTTTCTCGTCCCGCCTTTTGTCAAAGATCGCCGTCGTCCCGCTGCTCGCGGTCGTTTTTTTCGCGGCGGGCTGCGAGCGGAAGGAGCCGGTGGCGGAGCGGAAATTCAAGCTGCTCGTGGAGGAAAATGCGCGGCTTGCGGATGCCGTGGCGGCGCTCGATCCGGCGAAGGCGGGCGCGAAGTTCGCAGGCGCGGATTTTTCCGACAAAGCGGCGCAGCAACTCGCGGCGGAGAATGACCGGCTGCGCGAAATCCTCACGGGCAGCGACCGCGCGAAGGCGCTCGCGGCGAACAAGACGCTGCGCGAGGAGATCGAGCGGCAGGTCGTGGCGATCCGCGGGCTCGAGTTCAAGACGCCGGTCGATTACCAGGTGCTGAGCCGCAAGCAGATCAAGCAGACGATGGCCGGTAAGCTCGCGGAGGTTTTTTCCGAGCAAGAATTCAAGGACATGACCGAGGCGATGGCGGCGGTCGGGCTGCTGCCTGCGGGCTTTCCGCTGCGCGAGAAATACATCGATCTCCTCGGCGAGCAGGTCGCCGCGTTTTACGACCAGCACGCGCACAAGCTTTTCATGTACGAGGACGCCTCGCTTGAGAATGCGCAGAACCGCGTGGTCCTCGCGCACGAGCTCACGCACGCCTTGCAGGATCAGCATTTCGGGCTGAAGCGCCTGCCGCTCGAAATCAAAAACAACGACGACCGCGCCGTCGCCGCGAGCGCGCTGGTCGAAGGCGAGGCGACGCTCGTGATGAGCGAATACATGCTCAAAAACATGTCGAAGCAGATGCTCAAGGACAGCATGGTCTCGTCCTTCACGCAGAACATGAAGCAGCTCGAAACCGCGCCGCGCTACCTGCGCGAGATGCTCGTCTTTCCGTACCTGCGCGGGCAGGAATTCTGCGCCGTGCTCTTCGGGCAGGCGGGCTACGAGGGCGTGTCGAAAGCCTACGCACAGCCGCCCAGTTCGACCGCGCAGATTCTGCATCCGCAGAAATTTCTCACGCGCGAGGAGCCGGTCGCGATTGAGTGGGCGGATTTGAAAATGAAAGGCGAGATGCCCATCGCCGACAACTGCGTGGGCGAAATGGGGATGCGGATTCTTTTCGCCGAATGGCTCGACGCGCCGACCGGCGAACGCGCCGCGGCGGGCTGGCGCGGCGACCGCTATTTGTATTTCGCCGGCGGCCAGGCACTCGTCTGGAAAAGCGTGTGGGCCAATGCGCAGGGGGCCGCGGAGTTTTTCGACGCCGAGAAAAAGCTCCTCGAAAAACGCCACGCACTGAAAGACCCGCGCACCGCCGAACGCAGCTACGAAGCCGACGCGCCGCGCTTCATCCGGCTCCGGCAGACCACTGCGAACGAAGTCATCCTCATCGACGCCGCGAACGCCGAATGGGCGCAGGCGCTCGCCGAGCAGTTCTGATTCGCAGGGGCGGAATTTTCAACGCAGAGACGCAAAGGCGCAGAGATGCCGTTCTGAAATCGGATACGCCACTTTTCTCCGCGTTCTCTGCGCCTTTGCGTCTCTGCGTTGAAATAAAAACGTCTCCCGAATCGGAAGTGTTCACCGCCGCTTTTCCACCGCCGCCACCTCGCGTTTCACCAGCGCGGAGACGCGGTGCTTGATGAGATACACCTGCGCGATGCCGACGCGCAGTTCCGCGGCCACTTTCGACGCGGGCCATTGCTTGACGATGAGGCAATCGAAAATCTGATAGTGCTTCGCGTCGATCTTGCGCTTCACGCGCTCCAGCGCGGCGGCGAGGACGTTGCGCTGCCACTCCTCCTCCCACGCGGCATCGAGGTCGAAGCCGTCCGGCACGCGGTCGATGGTGGCCGTGCCGCGGCGGCTGTCGTCGCGCTTTGTCCGCTGCCGCTCGGCGGGCGCGCGCTTGCGAAACTGATCGGCGATGCGCCAGCGCGTGATGTGCAGCAGCCAGCCTTTGAAGGAGCCCGCCTCGCGCTCGTACTTCGTGATGTTTTTCGCCACCGTGATGACCGTCTCCTGCACCACGTCCTGCGCCTCCGCATCGGTCAGCCCGCCCTTGCGCGCCACACCGTAGATGAGCCGCCAGTACGTCTCGAAAAACTCCTGCCACTTCCGCTGGTCGCCGAGGTCCGTGAGCCGCTCCACGAGACTGCGCCGCGTGGCCGTGAGGCGTCCGTCTTTTGTCGCAGTGGCGGCGGATTTCATGGGCGGGAAACGGGCGCGGGGCGCAACTCGTCCGGCGCGGGCTCATTCTCCGCAGCAACGAGCGAGCCGCAAAGGACGGTGGCGAGGGCGAGGTGGCAGAAGGTTCGGCACATCATAGGGGCGACATTGGCGGGCGGGTTCCCGATGACAGATGCAACTCCGGCTCGGCGATCCCATCCAGTCAAATGTCATCGACGACTCGGCTGGAAAAGGCATCTGCTCCATGTCCACATTGGCGGCACCCAATCCGCCAAAGCCCGCCGCGAACCTTCTTGCCGCCCTCGTCGCCGAACTCACCACTTCGTAAACCGCTTATGTCCACCCATCCCACTTCAGATTTCCCGCCGCCAATGAACCACGTCTTTGTGGATTTCGAGAACGTTCATCAAGTTGACCTCGCTGTCATCGGCAGCAAGGCGGTCTGCTTCATGCTGCTGCTGGGTGCTCGGCAGACCAAACTCGATGCGGCCTTGGTCGAGAAGCTGATGGAGAGCGCGGCCTCGGTGCAACTCGTGCGCCTGACCTCCTCCGGCAGGAACGCCCTCGATTTCGCCCTCGCCTACTATGTGGGTCGTGCAGTGATAGCCGATCCCACCGGCTACTTTCATATCATTTCCAAGGACACGGGCTATGACCCATTGATCGAGCATCTGCGAAACCGGCAGATCCACGTTCGTCGTCACGACGATTTCACCACCCTGACCTTCTCAGGACCGCCCAAACCGCCATCCGCCCCGCCGGAGGACTTGTTTACTCGCGTGGTTGACCACCTGCGCAAAAACACTACCAACCGTCCGAAGCGCAAAAAAACTTTGGTGAGCCATTTGCTAGCGTTCGGCGGTAAGACCGCCACCGAGGCCGATGTCATGAAACTGATCGAAAGCCTGCGCAAGGCCGGGCATCTCAGCCTCGGAGACAAGGATGCAGTGACCTACCAAGTCTAGGATGTCGTCATCGCTCATCGTTGCCGGAGTGGATGTCGGCGGCTCCCGGAAGGGGTTTCATGCCGTGGCACTTCGCGACGGGATGTATCTGGACCAGTTTACCTCACTCCAAACGGCGGAAATCGCCGCGTGGTGCCGTCGAATTGGAGCGCGCTTTATCGGGGTGGATGCGCCGTGCCGGTGGAGTGCCACCGGGCGTGCCCGCCCCGCCGAGCGGGAATTGATGAAGGAGAAAATCTGGTGCTTCTCGACGCCCAGTCGCGAGACCGCTGAGGCCCACGCCAAGGATCATTTTCGCTGGATGCTGAATGGTGCCGAACTGTTCGGGGATCTCGAAATAAGCCACCCACTCTTCGACGGAAATCCCCGGCCACTGTCGCGCCTCGTCTGTTTCGAGACCTTTCCGCAGGCCGTCGCTTGTGCCCTCGCCGGCACCATCGTCCCCGCCAGGAAAAAGGGAACCGTTCGCCGTGCTCTGCTGACGCGCGCCTGGGTGGAAACGAGCAAGTTGACCAACATCGACTATATCGACGCCGCGCTGTGTGCGCTTGCAGCCTATCATTTCGCGCTTGGACATTTCACTACCTACGGGGAACCCATGACTGGTCTCATCGTCGTGCCAGGCAGCGCGCTCCGTCCGGAGCGACTTGCCGCCGTCTAACCCGCGGAGGCGCTCTACGGCTTCGGGAGCGGCGCGTTCGCCGGGAGTTCGCCGCGGAGCATCTTTGCGCCAGCGCCGGTGAGCTTGAGGTAAAAGTCGGCGGGCAGGCCGTCGTAGGTGAGGAACTTCGCCTCGTCGCTCACAGGCACGTCGTTAGCGCATTTGAAGATCGCGGTGCCCTCGTCCACTTCGTCGAACATCGCCACGTAGATCATCGTCGCGCCCGCGCGCTTCGCGGCGGCGAATTGCGACCAGAGGAACGCGCCCTTGAGCCGCGGGATTTGGTCAAACGCACCGCCTTTCATGTTGAACCAACTGAATCCGGGAAAGACGACGGGCAGGTAATCGAGCTTCTGCTGCGCGCACCAGGCGAGGTCGGGCGTCGCCGTTTTTTCGGCGTGGCGCGCGGCTTGGGCGGGCGTGCCGTAGCGGCCCACGGTCCACGGGCTGATGACGTCGGCGAGCTTCAGCACGTCGTGCAGCGCGGGGTCGCGCACGGCGTCGCGGTCGAGGTCGCGCCAGCCGGTGGACGTGCCGAGCATCACGGAGCAGCCGTCCTTTTTCAAAAACTCGACGAGCTGGCCGCACTCGGCGGTCGTGTATTTCCGGTCGTCGTTGAAGCCCACGCCCCACACGGCGACGAGCGGTTTGCCGCGATGCCGGAGATACGCCGGGTCGTCGGTGATGTGCATCTGCGTACGGAGCGTGCGCCAGTCGTCCATCACTTCCTGCATGCGGTTCGCGCCCTCGCGGCAGTGGGCGAGGACGGTGTTGTTCATCCGCAGCGAAACGGGGTCGCGCAGGCTGGCGATGAAGCGCTGCACAAACGCGCCGTCGATCCCGTAGTCGCGCATCCACTGGAAATGCCGCAGCACCGTGGCCTGCCGGAACGAGCTGAAAATCTCCGCGGGCCGGCCATCGGCAAAATGAAACTCCGTGCGGAAACGCTCGTCCGCGCCGAGTTCGGAAATGTCGGGCCAGAGATCGATCTTCGCGTTCGCCGGCCCGAGTGGGCCGTGCTTTTTTGTCCAATGCTGCCAGCCGCGCTCCGCGCCGTCGCCCTCGCACGCGAACCAGCCCTGGTAGCCGCACATGACCTTGCCCGTGAGCGTGCCCGTATCCACGCCGCGCGTTGTCGGGCCAGCGTAGGGTTTGAGCGTGTCCGCGAGCACCGCCTCGCGCGTGGGCGGCGGCGCGGCGCGGAGATTCAGCGCGAAGGCGAGGCAGAGCAGCGCGGAGATTTTCACGCGGGCGTTATTTCTTCCGGCGCATCAGTGCTTCGACATCGCCGGGCTCGATGGCGATGTCTTTCGTGAGGTTCACATTGCCGCGCTCGGTGATGAGGATGTCGTCCTCGAGACGCACGGCGAAGCCTTCGTCGGGCAGGTAGATGCCAGGCTCGACGGTCATCACCCAGCCCGCCGCCATCGGCACGCCGGGCGCGATCACGTCATGCACATCTAGCCCCAGCGGGTGGCCGATGCCGTGCATGAAATATTTCTTCAGCGCGGGCTTGTCCGGGTCCTGCTTTTTGATGTCGCGCGGCTTGAGCAGGCCGAGCGCGAGCAGTTCCTTTTCCATGAAAGCCTCGGCTTCCTTTTGCCAGTCGCGCGGTTTTTTTCCGGGCGCGAGCGCGTCCGTGCATTGGCGCAGCACGCGCAGCACGGCTTCATACACCTGCTTTTGGCGGCGGGAAAATTTCCCGTTCACCGGGAGCGTGCGCGTCACGTCGGCATTGTAGTTTGCGTAGCTCGCACCGACATCGAGCAGGAGCAGCTCGCCGTTTTTGCACGGCTGGTCGTTGGCCAGGTAGTGGAGAACGCACGCGTTTTTTCCCGAGGCGATGATCGGCTGATACGAGAAGCGTCCGCGCTGGCGGATGTATTCGTGCGCAAACTCCGCCTCGACCTCGCACTCGTTCACGCCCGGCCGCACGAAGCGCGCGACCCGCTCGTAGCTGTCCGCGGTGATCGCGCACGCATGCCGGAGCAGCGCGAGTTCGTGTGCCGATTTCACCAGCCGGATCGTGCGCATGGACTGCGCGAGCCGGCGGTACTGGTGCAGCGGATACTGCCGCTGCGTCTCGCGCACGAAGCGCGCATCGCGGCTCTCCACCTCGATGACCGCGCGCGCGTGGTCGTTGCTGTTGAGGTACACATTTTCCATCTCCGACATGAGCTGCGGAAAGAGCCGCGGAAACTGCTCCAGCCACTCCACCCGCGCGATGCCGCTCGCCGCGCGCGCCTCCTCCTTCGTCAGCTTGTGCCCTTCCCATTGCGCCAGCAGTTCACTCGTCTCGCGGATGAAAAGAATCTCGCGCAGTTTTTCGTCGATCGCGTCCGGCGCGAGCAAGAGGATCGTCTGCTCCTGCGCGATGCCCGTGAGGTAAAAAAGATCGCTGTTCGGCACGGGCGTCATCGTGCCGTCGGCGTTGGTCGGCGGGATGTCGTTGGCATTGACGACCACCAGCGAGCGCGGCTCCAGCAGCGCGCGCAGGCGTTCGCGGTTCAACGTCGGGAGTTCTTTGGGGATGGGTGTATGGCGCATGGGAAAGGCGGCCAGTCTTAGCGGATCGCGCTTCGGATGGAAACCGGCGCGTGAAATTTTTGTCCGCCGGTGCGGACTTGTCGCCATCGGGAGCCGGGCAGTGCCGCGCTGCTGGCCGGAGGTGCCGTCCTCCTCGGCATCCGCCGCCGGCCAGCCTGCTAAAAAGGCAGGGGCTATTTCAAAAACCGCAGCAGGTCGGCGCGCAGCTTCTCGGCGTCGGGGCGGTAGAGGTACATCATGTGGCCGCTGTCGAAGTGGCTGGTGGTGATATTGCCGCGGACGCTGGCGGGGAGGGTGAGGTGGGCGAGGGAGTGGCGCAAGGTGTCCTCGGGGCACGCGAGGTCGCGGCGGGCGGTGAGGACGAGGACGCGGAGGCGCGGGTTGGTCTTGAGGGCGTGGCCGAGCTTTTCCTCGGTAGAGACGTAGCGGCCCTCGAAGCTGGACCACCGCCACGGGAGCCCGGCGAGGAGGTGGTAGGGGTGGTCGCTCTCGTAGCCGAGTTCGCCGCGGACGTAGGCGTTCACGGCGGAGGAGAAGCCGCCGACGATGTTGGAAAAGGAGGGATCGTACTCCGGGCGCAGCTCCGAGCGGTCGCCGTCTTCGCCGATGACGCGGGCGTCGAAGCGTCCGATGATTTTGCCCTCTTTGCGGAGGAGAGCTTTGCGGAAAAAGGAGGGGTCGATGCGGAGGTCCTGGTCATCGACCTGCTCGGCGGTGAGGCCGGTGAAGCGGGCGAGTTTTTCGACCACGCGCCGGCGCTCGTCGGGTGTGAGGGCCGCGCCTTTGAGCAGCGCGACGGCATACTCGCCCTGGGCGAAGGCGCGGGATTCGGCGATGGCTTTGTCCACATCGGGCATGAGGTCGGGCGCGAGTTTTTTGTGGTAGTGCGCGGTGGCGGTGAGGGTGGGGAGGAAGAGGATGTAGGGGAGGTCGTTGCCGGCGTCGGCGTTGAGGGTGCCGAAGTTCACGATGCCGGACATGAGGATGAGACCCTCGGCGTAAAGGCCGTGCTTTTCCTGGAGGTAGCTCGCGAGGCCGGCGACACGCATGACGCCGTAGCTTTCGCCGAGGAGATATTTCGGCGAAGCCCAGCGCTGCTCGCGCGTGGTGAAGAGGCGGACGAATTCGCCGACGGCGGCGATGTCTTCGTCCACGCCGAAGAACTGCTCGGGCTTCTCGCCTTTGGCCGCGCGGCTGAGGCCGGTGGAGACGGGATCGACGAAGACGAGGTCAGTGGCGTCGAGGATGGAGTTCGGGTTATCGACGATGCGCGCGACGGTGGCGGGCGTGAGGCCGTCCGCCGGGAGATCGAGCCGCCGCGGGCCGAGGCCGCCGAGATGCAGCCACACGGCGGATGCGCCGGGGCCGCCGTTGAAGCAGAAGGTGATCGAGCGCGCCGCCGGGTCTTTCGCGGCGAGGCGTTTGCCGTCGGCATCGGTGGCGGCGTAATAGACGTAGAAGACGTCGGCCTTCGCCGCGCCGTCGTCTTTGAGCACGGGGATGGTGCCGGTCTGCGCGAGGTATTTCACCTCCGCGCCGCCGAGCGTGACTTTGCCCGCGTGCTCCTTCGGCTTTTCTTCCTTGGGCTTCTCGTCCTTTTTCTCGTCGGGCTTCTTTTCCGCGGGCGGCGCGTCTTTGGTTTCAGGCTGCGGTTTGTCGTCGGCGAAAGTGACCGCGGCGGTGAGGATGAGGGCGCACAGGGCGCGGTGGAGCGGGTTCATGGAAAGTCAGGCGAGGCACTTTTCGAGCGACGCGCGGATGCGGGATTCGTCGAGCGCTTTGCCGATGAAGACGAGCTGGCTGGTGCGGCGCTCGTCCTTTTCCCAAAGGCGATCCCACAGAATCGTGAAGCGGTTGTTCACGCCGTGGAAGATGGCGCGGCGCGGGTTGCCGGCGATGGAGAGGAAGCCTTTGCTGCGGAAAACCTTTTCCTTTTCCGAGAGCTGCTGGACGAAAAACTCGAACTTCTCGACGTTGAACGCGCGGTCGAACTCGAAGCTGAACGACTGGATGTCGTGGTGGTGGCGTGTGTTCAGTTCGTCGAGGAACTGGGGATCGACGGCGAGCTTCTGGTCCACGTCAAAGGCGTGCATGTCGAGCAGCTCCTTGAGGTTCACCTCGGAGTGGTTGGTGCGGAAAATCTGCGCGTGCGGATTCAGTTCGCGCGCCTTGGCTTCGATGCGTACGAGGTGCGCTTCGTCCACGAGGTCGGTTTTGTTGAGCAGGAGAAAGTCGGCCATCGCAATCTGCTCGCGCGCCGTCTCAGTGTCGGTCATCTGCTTCTCGATCTGCTCCACGTCCACGACGGTGATGATCGAATCCATCCGCACGAACTGCTGGAGCTGCGGGATGTTTAGAAACGTCTGCGCGACCGGCCCCGGATCGGCGATGCCCGTGGTCTCGATGAGCAGGTAGTCGAAGCCGCCCTTTTTCAAAAGATTCTGCACGCCTTTCACCAAGTCCTTCCGCACCGTGCAGCACAGGCACCCGTTGCTCATCTCCAGCACCTCGTCCTTCGTGCTCTCGATCAGCGCGCCGTCGATGCCGATCTTGCCGACTTCATTGACGATGACGGCGAATTTGTAGCCGTGCTGCTGCTTGAGGATGTAGTTGAGCAGCGTGGTTTTCCCGGCTCCGAGAAAGCCGGTGAGGATGGTGACGGGGACGGGTTTCATGAATTTGGCGATCGGGCGATGTGGCGATTGAGCGATTGGATTTGGCCGACGATTCAATGCCATCGGCAAATAAAAAATGGCGGCCCGGGGAGTGATCCCGAGCCGCCAGAAAGTTTGGCAACGAAGCGCCGCCTACCGGATTTTCTTAAGCAGCGGGCCGGATTTTCTTCAAGAGCGGGAGACCCGTCTTGGTATTCTCGGAGACTTCGTAGCCGGCCGGGAGCGCGTCGATCGCGCCTTCCTTGGCCTCGCCGCCGAAGTAGTAAAGGGTGACTTTCTGGCCTCCCTTCAGCTCCTGAAGGCGCTGATGGAGGAAGTAGGTTTTGCCGGATTTTTTGCTGATGACGCTGAGTGCCATATGGGTGGGTTCTTGGGAATTGGTGGTTGTTTTGAGGTGGAAACCGGCGGCTTAGATGACACCGGCGGACTTGAGCGTGGCATACGCGCCGTTTTTCGTCACGGTTTTAAGTGCGCGCATGGTGAGCTTCACGGTGACGAACTTTTTCAGCTCGCTCACCCAGATGCGCTTCTTCTTCAGATTCGGCTCGAAGGTGCGCGTCACAGACTTGGTCACATGCTGGCCGATGCCGCCCTTTTTCTTCGCGAGACCGCGGCGGTGGATTTTGCTCCCTTTGGTCGGACGGGCTTGGGTGATTTCGCAGGCTTTCATAAAGTGGTTTTTCGAGAGGGCGGGGACAATGGGCGCGCACCCCGGCACGGTCAAGCGGATTTTCCGGGCGGTCACAGGCTGGCAGGGATCAGTGTGCTGTCGGGGATCGTGACGATGATGACGACATCCGCTGGGAGCGGTCGCTGCGCCGGATCGAGGAAGGCGCAATGTTCGCTTGTGCCTGGATCTCATCGGGTCGTCAGCATCCTCTCCTGCCACCGCCGCACGCTGCTCAGGTCCAGCCGTTCGCCTTTGAACTCGAACTGCTTCACCGGCTTCGTCCCGTTCGCGCTTTCGCGCTGGAGCACGCTCGATATTTCCATCCAGCGCACCTCGGCGAATTCCAGCTTGTCCTTGCCGATCGCCCACTCGTCGTCCTCCGAGAACGTGCCGATCACCAGCATCACCGGATGCGGCTGCGCGAGCCAGTATTCCACCCAGCGCGGCTTCTTGATCGTGAAAATCTCCGCGCCGTCGGCCGTGCGCTTCGTGAGGTGGGAATTGCCCGACTTCAGTTGCAGGTAG
>JANXSB010000315.1 GCA_025352865.1 Chthoniobacter sp.
GACCACGCCGAGCGCGGGTGGCGGCGCGGGCGGCGCGGCGAGCAGTGCCGCGAGTGGACGCACGGATGCGGACGGCAAACAGCTCAACGTCTTCTCGCACGCGACCGGTGGCGAAGCGGGCCGAATCTTGTGGGGGCGCACCGCCGAGGGCGGCGGGGCGGGCGGAAATGCGCAGGCCGTCGCCTTCGGAGCGACCGCCGGGTCGAGTTCCGCGCGCGTTTCCAGCACGGCGCTCGGCGGGCTCGGCGGCGGCACCGGACTGGCGGTCGGGCCGGGACCGAATGCCGGCGGCGGCGCGGGCGGAAGCGCGCTCGCGACCTCGACTTTCAGCAACGCCGCAGCGGACGGCGGAGCGATGGCCGACGCCACCGCCCGCGGCGGAAATGGCGGCTCGACTGGCGCGGTGAATCAGACCGGCGGCGCGGGCGGCAGCGCGACGGCGAGCGCGAGCGGCACATCCATCGGCAGCGACCTCAACGTTTTCGCCTACGTCTTTGGCGGTGGCGGCGGCGATGGCTTCAATGGCGGCACGGGCGCGAGCACCGCGCTCAGCAACGCTGTGTCGGGCGCTACGAGCGGCTCCCTTTCCCTCTCGCAACAGGCGGTTGGCGGATTCGGCGGATCGGCGCTCGGGCCGGGCGTTCCGGGCGCGGCGGGCAGCGCGACCTCCGCGCTGACGCTCATCGACACGACGGCCTCATTTCTTTCCGGCGAGAGCGTCGCACGCGGCGGACCCGGCGGCTCGAACTTTTTCGACACGACGCCCGGAGCTGCGGGCGGCGCGGCGCTCGCGGGGATGTCGCTGGCTGGCAGCGCGGGCGTGACGATCTTCGTAGAGTCGCAAGGCGGCGCGGGCGGCAGCGGCGCGGCGCTCGATGGCGGCGCGGGCGGCGTGGCGTCGCTCGGCACGGTGCGCGGTGTCTCTACGGGCGGCGGTGCCGTTTTCGTCTCGGGCACGGCGCACGGGGGAAATGGCGGAGCTTCCGCTGGCACGCCGGCACCGGGACAGTCGGTGACTTTGAACAACGCCGTGAGCGCGAGCACCACGGGCGACGTTTCGCTCGCGCAGCTCGCCATGGGCGGAAACGGCGGCGCCTTCAACAGCCTCGTGGCCGGGACCGGAGCAGCTGGCGGCTCGGCCAGCAGCACGCTGATCGAAACCACAAATGTCCCAACCTTGAGCCTGCTCGCGCAAGCCGACGGCGGCAACGGCGGCGGCGCGTCCTACGGCACCGTGGGTCGCGGCGGCGATGCGATCGCGAATGCGACCGGCACGAACATTCAGGCGGGCGGCGTGGTGCAGATTCAAGCCATCGCCGGGGGCGGTCTGGCCGCGGTGCGCGGTGACTCCGTGGCCGATGCGCCCAGCGGCTCGGCGGACGCGGTGGCCGTGGGCACCGCCGCCGGCTATGCCGCGATCAATGCGCTCGCCGTGTCTCAGCGCCGGGCCTATGACGCGGGCGGAGGAGAGGTCGGCGTCACGCCCGCGAGCACCATCGGCAGTCCCGCGCACGCCACCGCGACGGGCACCGCAGCGGACGGCGCCGTCCTCGCGCTGGCGTCCACCTTTGGCGGCGCGGTCCACTCGCTGATCGCGCAAAGCGAGGTGAATCTTTTCAACACCAGCTCCGCCGAATCGCGCGCGCGCGTGGCCTCCGCGCTCACGGGTAATGGCGCGGGGCGGCAGGCTTTTTCGCTCGTCGCTGGACTCCCCGTGGCGGACGATGTGTCCGCGGCGGTGAGCGGGAATCCGCATGCGACCGCGGCTTTCACCAGCGGCGCGCCGGACCTGTTCGCGCTGGGATTGCTCGGCGGCCGCCACGCGCTGGCTGCGGGCGCCGAGCCGCTCGTTTCGGTCGCAAGTTTCAACGTCGGCTTCGATGTGACAGGCTTGGCGGATTCGCGCGAGCTGCTCGTTGGTCTGGTGAATCCCGCGCTGACCGGCAACGGCTTTGACGCGCTCGAGTTCGAGCTGTTCGCGGAAAACACCATGGTCCTCGACCTCACCTTCACGGATGCCGCCACGGCCTTCGCCTACTTCGACGACCGCGTGCTCGACCTCGGCGAGCTGGCCAGCTTTGTCACCGCAACCAATCCCGGCGAGGAGCCAAACCCGGTCGATGTCTTTGCGCGCTTCACCATCACCACCAGCGCGCCCGGCGACGGCTTTGCCGCAAAGGTGCTCGTCGCCAACGGCGCCGTGCCCGAGCCCGCCAGCACGCTGCTGCTCATCGCGGGAATCGGCGTCGTCGCGGCGCGCCGGCGGCGCTGAGCGAGGGATTCAGGAGTTCGCCCTCGGGCGGCTCGCACCGCAACTCAGAATGACGTGCTAACCCCCGCCCGGCAGCCTCAGCGCGCGGAGGTGTAGGTGACGCCGGGTTTGTCGTTCGGGGCGACGACGTTGATGGTGTTGCCGATGCGGTCGGGGATGGGGTTTCCGTCGGCGGTCTTGATCTTCAATTTGATGTCCATTTGCATGACCGGCTTGAGGCCTTCGATTTCGAGGAAGACGGATTTTTTGTCCGCGGAAAGCGTGGCGGCTTTCACTTCGAGCGTGTCGCTGCCTTTCTCCTCGGGGTTGCTGACTTTGTATTTGTCGGAGCCGTATTCTTTGGTCCACCGGTAGTTGTATTGGATCACGGCGTAGTTCGCGGCATCGGCGGCGGTGGCGGCGTCGAGCGGGCCGGTGAAGTCGATGCGCACGCCTTTGTCCGTGATGTGCAGGCCGTTTTGCATGGTCAGCGGTTTGCCGGTGTAGCGGACGCGCTGGATGGCGCCGTCTTTCGCGCCGTCGGTCTGCCAGCCTTTGAGGCCGGCGACGTAGAGCTGGCCGTCGAGCGGGTGAAAACGGGCGCGCATGATGCCGGTGGAAAATTTCAGCGGGAATTTCACGACGCCGCCCTGGGGCACATCGCCCACGCGCTCCTGGAGCACCTCGAAGAGCGAGGACTTTCCGTAGCTGAGGTAGAGGAGCT
>JANXSB010000436.1 GCA_025352865.1 Chthoniobacter sp.
GGAGTGG
The DNA here is from genome assembly GCA_025352865.1 of Chthoniobacter sp. GTDB lineage: Bacteria > Verrucomicrobiota > Verrucomicrobiia > Chthoniobacterales > Chthoniobacteraceae > Chthoniobacter. The sequence goes on from JANXSB010000436.1 coordinate 8, forward strand.
CGAAGGCTACTTTCATCCCGACGGCAACCTGCTGATTTTCCAAAGCGAGCGGGAGGAGGCAAATCCGTTCTACCAAATGTATCTGCTCGACCTGCTCTCGGGCGAAACGGCGCGCGTCTCGCCGGGCACGGGCAAGACGACGTGCGGATTTTTTCAGCCCGGTGCGGGCCGCGTGATCTTCGGCTCCACGCACGCCGATCCCGAGAGCGCGGCGAAGCAAAAAGCCGAACTCGATTTCCGCGCGAGCGGAAAGCAGCGGCGCTATGCGTGGGACTACGACGCGGCGATGGACATTTACTCGTGCAATCAGGACGGCACGCAGCCCGTGAATCTCACGCACTCGCCGGGCTACGATGCGGAGGGTTCGTTCTCGCCGGATGGGAAGCAAATCGTCTTCTGCTCGCTGCGCTCCGCCTTCCCGCTGGAAAAACTCCCGCCCGACGCGAAGGCCCGCTACGACAAGGATCCCGCGTGGTTCGGCGACATCTACACGATGGCCGCGGACGGCTCCGACGTGCGCCGGCTGACCGAATCGCCCGGCTACGACGGCGGCCCGTTTTTCTCGCCCGACGGCCAGCGCATCGTCTGGCGGCATTTCGATGAAAGCGGGATGATCGCCGACGTGTGGACGATGAAAACCGACGGCTCGGACAAACGCCGCGTCACGGATTTCAAGTCGATGTCGTGGGCTCCGTTCTTTCACCCGGGCGGAAAATATCTCGTCTTCACCTCGAACAAACTCGGCTTTGAAAACTTCGAGCTGTTCATCGTGGACGCGGCGGGCGGGCACGAGCCGGTGCGCGTGACTTTCACACCGGGCTTCGACGGCCTGCCCGTCTTTTCGCCCGACGGAAAAAAACTCTGCTGGACCAGCGGACGCACCGCCGACGGCAAGTCCCAGCTTTTCCTCGCGGACTGGAATGACGCCGCCGCCCAAGCCGCGCTCGCGCAGGCTCCGCAGCGCAGCGCGGACGCTCCGTCCGCCGCGCCCAAAGACGATGCGCTTTCGCTTAAACCCGAAATCTCCCGCGAAGATTTGCAAGCCGAAGCCGCGTGGCTCGCCGCCCCGGCTCGCGAAGGCCGCGCGACGGGCAGCGACGGCGCGAAGGCGGCGGCGGCGTGGCTGGCCGCGTCTTTCAAAACCGCCGGGCTCCAGCCTTTCGGCGACGGTTACTTTCAGCCGTTCGAGTTCACCGCAGGCGAAAACATCATCGCGGAAAAATGCCGGTTCGAGATCACCGGAGCCGCCGCCGCGAGCGCACCACTGGACAAGGATTTCCGCCCGCTCGCCTTTTCCGACAACGGTGAAACCGAGGGCGAGATCGTCTTTGCCGGCTACGGCCTGAGCGTGCCCGAGGAGGGAAAAAACGCGCGCTACAACAGCTACGAGGGGCTGGACGTGAAAGACAAAATCGTCCTGCTCCTGCGCTACGTGCCCGAGGGCATGGACGCCGCGCGCCGCGCGCAACTCAACCGCTACGCCGGCCTGCGCTACAAGGTGATGATGGCCCGCGAGCGTGGGGCGAAAGCTGTGCTCGTGGTGACGGGGCCAAACTCGCCCAACGCGGGCGAGCTTCTCCCGCTGACCAATGACGGGAGCAACTCCGGCAGCGGAATCATCGCCGCATCCATCAGCAGCATCGCCGCAGAGGCGCTGCTCGCGGCGGGCGGAAAGAAATTGCAGGAACTCCAGACCGCGCTCGACACGGAAAACCCGCACGCGGAAGGCGGGTTCGTTTTGCCGAAGGTCAGGATGAAGCTCGCGTGCGGAATCGAGCACATCAAAAAATCCGACCGCAATGTGGTCGCGATGATTCCGCCGGTGGGCACGGATGAATACGTGCTGGTCGGCGCGCACTACGATCATCTCGGGCGTGCCGGCGCGGGGTCGTCGATGGCGCGGGCCGGGGAGGAAGGGCAGGTGCATCCCGGCGCGGATGACAACGCCTCGAGCACGGCGGCAGTGATGGAACTGGCGGCTTCGCTCGCACACCAGCGCGAATCGGAACGCGTGATATTTCAGCGCGGCATGATCTTCGCGCTGTGGTCTGGTGAGGAAACCGGACTGCTCGGCAGCGCGGCGTTTTGTGAAAAACCGCCGGTGCCGATCGGGAAGATCGCGGCGTATGTGAATTTCGACATGGTCGGACGGCTGCGCGACAACAAGCTCACGCTGCAAGGCGTCGGGAGCAGCAAGCTGTGGCGCAGGCTGATTGAAAAACGCAACGTCGCCGCAGGCTTCAACCTCACGCTCCAGGACGACCCGTACTTGCCCACGGACACCACGAGCCTTTATCCGAAGCGCATCCCGGTGCTGAATTTTTTCACCGGCTCGCACGAGGACTACCACCGGCCGACCGACACCGCCGACAAGCTCAACGCCGAGGGTCTGGAACGCATCGCGAAATTCGCGCAGCAGCTCGTGCTCGATCTCGCCGGAGCGCCGGAGCGGCCGGACTTCGCGCGCGTCGAGCGCAGCGATGCGGGCGCGGGTTCGCGCGACACGCTGCGCGCCTATCTCGGCTCGATCCCGGATTATTCCACCGAGGTGAAAGGCGTAAAGCTCAGCGGCGTGCGCGCCGGCAGTCCGGCGGAGAAAGGCGGGCTCAAGGGCGGCGACGTGATCGTCGAATTTGCCGGGCAGAAAATCGCGAACATCTACGATTACACGTACGCGCTCGACGCGGTGAAGATCGGCACGGCGGTGAAAGTGACCGTCGAGCGCGAGGGGCAGCGCGTGGAGGTGTCGGTGACGCCCGAGGCGCGGAAATAGATCGCCCGCTGCGCCCTTGACTCTCACGCGATGCGGGGCGTTTCCTCGCGCACGGTTATGCCCGCGGCAGAAACAGAGGTCTTGTTCATGCGCGACGGCGAAGAGGTGCAAACACGCGACCACCACCGCCGAAGAATTCTGGGCCGCGTGGGACGCGAAAAAGAAATAGGCGGATTGGCGAGTCCGCGAATTTGACGACGAATGCGCTTGCCCCGGTTTGACAGTCTGCTTTTCTACCGCGGCAGAAACCACCACGCAGCCGTCGGACGCGGCCCTCGCGCCTCCGGTTATTTTTTGATAACAGCAGCCACTTTATCCCAAACCCATGCAAACGACACCCCGCTCCCTCGTCCTCGGCTCCACCGCGCTGCTCGCGCTCGCGACCGCCTTTCTCCCGCTGCCTGCGCAGGCCGGCCGGGAGATGAAACCGGTCATCGCGCCCGAAACCGCCCTCGATCCCCTGCGCGGTGAACTCACCCTCGGCATCGGCGCGACCGAAGAACGCCTCACCGGCAGCACCGATCTGACCGCGCCACTCTGGAAGGGTGCGGATCAAAACGACATGCTCTTTCTCGACGGTCACTGGACCGGCAACTCCGGCCACGATCAGACCTTCAGCGCCGGCCTCGCCTACCGCCACCGCCTCCCCGGCTCCGAGGTCATTCTCGGCACAAACATTTTCTGGGATCACGGCATCTTCCACGGGCAGAGCTTCGATCAACTGGGGGCCGGCCTCGAAGTCCTCACGCACTGGGTGGACTGGCGCATCAATGGCTACTTCCCGCAGGACGACGAGCAAACCTTTGCCCACAGCAGTGACACCCGCCGCCGCACCAGCAACGCGACCAGCACGGCAAGCAGCACCAGTGTCGTCGTCTCCAATCCCGGACAGATCGCACTATTCCGCACCACGACCACAACGACTACCACCACGACCACCAACGTCCAGACGCGCAAGACGCGCACGCGCTTTTTCGAAAACCACGAGCGCGCCATGCCCGGCTTTGACACCGAACTCGGCTTCCTCATCCCCGGCCTCGACCGTTACATGGAAACCCGCGTCTTCGGCGGCTACGCCTACTTTCAGGAAGGGTACGCACGCGACATCAGCACGGGCACCGCGCGCCTCGAATGCCGCGTGCTCCCCTCGCTCATCGCCGACGTGCAGTACAAAGGCGACGACCGCTTGCTCGACGGCCGCAACAACTGGTTCTGGGGCCTGCGCGGGGAAATCCCCTTCGACCTCGGCAACCTCGTCGAAGGCCGGAGCCCCTTCGCCGGCATCACCGCGGCCTTCACGCCAAAATGGATGACCGCCAGCGGCTCCGCCGGTCCCCGCGGCTACAGCAAGGATGACAAGAAGACCGTCGTGCCCGTCGAGCTGACCCGCAATCGGATGAACGAAAACATCATCCGCTCGTGGACTCCGCAGATCGACTACTCCGACCCCATCCGCGTGGACACCAAGCGCACCACCCGCACCACCGTCACTGAGACCCAAGAGAAAAATGTGAAGGTCGTAGTCCAGCAGCCCGTGGGATAACCGCCCGCGTACCGGCCCGCCGCAACAGGCACTGCCGGAGATTTCTTCGATCGGCCACGCATTCCGTCAGCCAGTGCGGCGGGACGATGAACAAATTCGATGGCGCGGATTTTCGTGCTTCCTAAGAACGCGGCCCGTTTCGCATTCTCCACCGCATGATCAAACTCCCCGCCCTCCTCCTAGCCCTCGCCACCCTCACCGCCACCCAAGCCGCACCTCCCATCCCCGACGCGCTCAAGCAGGGCGGTTTCGCCATCGGCTGCCAAGCCTGGACGTTCAACCATTTCAGCGTCTTCGAGGCCATCGACAAGACCGCCGCCGCCGGTGGCAAAGTCATCGAATTTTTCCCCGGCCAGAAGCTCTCGCCCGAGCAGGCCGACGTGAAATTTGACCACAACTCCCCGCCCGAGGTCTGGGACAAAGTGAAGGCGAAGCTGAAGGAAAAAAGCGTCACCGCCATTGCATATGGCGTCGTGGGCCTGTCGAAAAACGAGGCCGACTCGCGCAAGGTTTTCGAGTTCGCTAAGAGCTTCGGCATCCGCGTCATCAACAC
>JANXSB010000437.1 GCA_025352865.1 Chthoniobacter sp.
ACCCGCACAAAGACGTGGACGGCTTCCACCCGATCAACGTCGCGAAAGTCGTGCTTGGCGACGCCGACGCCTTCGTCCCCTGCACCCCGCTCGGCTGCCAGCGGCTCCTCATCGAGAGCGGCATCGAAACCGCCGGCGCCAACGTCGTCGTCCTCGGCCGCTCCATGATCGTCGGCAAACCGATGGCGCTCCTGCTGATGAACAAAGGCCCCGGCGGCGATGCCACCGTCACCGTCGCCCACTCCCGCACGCGGAATCTCGCCGCCGTCTGTCGCACCGCCGACATCCTCATCGCCGCCATCGGCCGGCCCGAGTTTGTCCGCGCGGACTTTGTGAAAGACGGAGCCGTCGTCATCGACGTGGGCATCAACCGCGTGGACGATCCCGCCGCGCCCAAAGGCTACCGCCTTACCGGCGACGTCGCCTTCGCCGAAGTCGCCCCGAAATGCCGCGCCATCACCCCCGTCCCCGGCGGCGTCGGCCCCATGACCATCGCCATGCTCATGGCCAATACCATCGCGAGCTGCCGCCGCTTTGCGACGGGTGTTTAGGCTGCGTCACTGCGCCGGCACGCGGTGGCCGCGCATCTTCTCGACGAATTCTTTCACCGCGAAATAAGCCGGCTTCGGATCGAAGGGCGGGGTGCGCCCCGAATGATACTCCTGCGTGACGAGGCCGAAATGATCGTTGGCCGGCTTTGGAATCGGGCCGTCGTCGCGCCAGTCGTACCAGATCGTGAGCGGCACGCCGTGGGCGAGGTTCGTGGTGATCTCGCGCGCAAACATTTTCGCCTGCCGCTGCTCGTCGAAACCCGCCCACGCCGAGCAGTAGCCCCACTCGCTGGCGACGATGGGGATGGTCTTCCCCGGCGGCGCGTACTTCGCGATGAGCTGCTCCAGCGCCGCGTATTCCGGAGCCACGAGTTCCGGGTCGGTCTCGCGGTACGGATGCACGGAGACGGCGTCCCAGTATTCGAGCAGCCCGGCCTGGAAACACGTTTCGAGAAAGCGCAGCTTCGTCCCCGCGAGGCCCGGCCCGATGAAGGCCTCGCCCGGCGCGGCCTCGCGCAGCGCCTGCCCCGTGGCCTTCGCCAGCGCCGCATAATCCGCGGCATTCGCCTGCGGTTTCCAGTGGTTGGCGTTGGGCTCGTTCCACATCTCCCAGAGGTAGCCGTGACCGGCGAAATGTCGCGCGGCGGCGGCGGCCCAGCGGGCAAAGGCGGCGCGGAATTCCGGCGTGCCCGCGCGGCTGGTGAAGGGGAAGGTGTCGCCCGGATCGGCGTAGAGCGGGTTGCCGTAGGCGAGGATGAAAATCGCGCGGATCTTGTGTTGATCGAGCTTCGCGACGAGGCGGTCGTAAGCGGTGAAGTCGTAGCGGCCCGGCGCTGTTTCCATGCGCGTCCAGTTGAAATCCACCCGCACCCATTTGAACCCGGCGGCGGCCAGCATCTCGAGTTCGCCGGGCCTCGGCGTGGTGAAATGAATGTCCACTCCGAGGCACTCGGGCACGACCGGCGGCGGCAGCGAAGGGTGCGGCCCGCCCGCGAGCGCCGCGGATGCGCCGCCCAAAAGCAGCGCGGTGGCGAGTAAATGGCGGCGGATCATTTTTCTCCCGGCCCCCAAAGCTCAGTGCCCGCTGGAGATGGCCATGATGATTCCGATCGCGACCAAAAGCAGCACGAACCCGAGGACTATCCAGACCACGATGGAGGTCCGGTATTTGATGTGCGGCGTCTGTTGGATGACGGCCTGATATTCGCTCGAAAAGACCACCGCGCCTTTTTGCGAACAGACGAGGTAGAGGATGTAGTCGTTGATGATCGTGCCGATGGGAAATCCCAGCAGCCCGATGCCGGAGAGGATGCCGCTGGAAATCCGCGCCCAAGGCCGCAGCCGGCGCAGGCCCCTGCCCACGCAGAATTGACCGGTGCCCAAGGCAAGAAGGATGGGCGACGCGATGAATGCTGCGGCTTCGCCTTTGCCAGCGAATCCAGGAATGAGCGCGCCGATGCCGACCAAAAACAAAGCGACGCCGCCGAGATAGTAGAGCACGCCCACGGATTTCACCGACGCCTCGTGCGAGATGTAGGCGTTGCGCGTCGCCTCGGCGGCGTGGTTGCCGAGGGGCTTTCCTTCCGTGATGCGCTGGAGCACCTGCGGCTTGCACGCGGCGCAGTATTGCAGTTCGGCGATGGTGAAAATTTCGCGGCCGGGCACCCTGCGTCCGCACGCCGCGCAGACGGCGGAGCCATCGCCCGCGCTGCCCGCGAGCGGCGGCGGCGTGCTTCCGCCGTGAGGCTCCCAGCCAGCCATGCCTTCGCGCCAGACGAGCGTCGCGGGCGTGATGACGCCCTGCTGCGCGAGCCGCTGGAATTCGTCGTCGTCCACCGGTCCCTTTCGGTCTGCTCCTGCGGCGTAATACCATTCCATAAAAGGTGTGCGTGTTTGGTTTCGCGGGAAATTTTCCCGCGAGCGCCGCGTCAGGGCTTCGGTTTGGCCGCGGGCACGGGTGTCGCGGCGGGCTCGGCTTTGGCCGTCTCGGACGCGTCGGTTTTCGGCGCGGGCGTGGCCTTTGGCTTGGGTGCTACGGGCTTGTCCATAGCGATCAGCTCCGAGACGGTCACGAACTTGAAACCCTTTGCCAGCAAGGCATCCAGCGTCTCCGGCATCGCATCCACGGTGGTCTTGTGGATGTCGTGCGAGAGGATGATCGAGCCGGGCACGGTCTGCTTCAAAATCTCCGTCTTCACATGCTCAGAGTTGCGCACTTTCCAGTCGAGCGGATCGACATCCCAGAGGATGCACTTGTAGCCCCACTCGCCGTGCGCCCACGCCCGCTGCCGCGCGGTGAAGGCCCCGTACGGCGGGCGCATGATCGTCGGCGTCACGCCGCACGCGGCGATGATCGCGTCGTGCGTTTTCTGGAGCTGATCGCGCACGGTGGCCTCGGACATCGTCGAGAGCTGCGGATGCGACCACGAGTGGTTCGCGATCTCGTGCCCGTCGGCGACGATCTTTTTCACGATGTCGGGAAACTCCGCCACGCACTGGCCCACGAGGAAAAAGGTCGCGTGGATTTTCCGCTGCCGGAGCATTTCGAGCAGGCGCGGCGTGTTCGCGCCGTGCGGGCCGTCGTCGAAAGTCATGGCGACGTATGGGCCCTCGACATGGCATTGGGAAAAGGTGGACTTCGGCATGCCGGCGGGCGGCGGGGCCGAGGCGTCGGCGGGCAGGGCCGTGGCGGGCAGGGCCGTGGCGGGCGGCGGAGCGGGAGTCGCGGCGGCGGGAGCAGGCGGGGCTGGCGCGGGTGTGGCCGGCGCGGGCTTCGGCGCGGCGCTGGCGGCGGCGAGTGAGAGAAAAAGAACGGGCAGGAAACGAATCATGGCGCGCAATGAATAACGGAATTTTTCATGGACGAAAGGATGAAGCGATTTTCGCATCAGCGCCCTGCGAACCGCTCCAGAATCACACCCATTTTTTCCACCGTCGCCGCCGGCCAGAGTTTGCGATCCGTGACGAGCGCGCTGTCGAGCGCGCGGTGCTCCGGGTAGTCCGGCTGCGCGGGAATGTGCGGGATCACACGCGCGAGAATCCGCTTCGCCGCGTCGGCATTCGCCACGAGGTGCGCGATCACCGCGTCGGCGGTGACGGCTTCCTCTTCGACCTTCCAGCAGTCGTAATCCGTGATCATCGCCATCGTCGCCACGGCGATTTCCGCCTCCCGCGCGAGCCGCACCTCGCCGAGATTCGTCATGCCGATGACATCGAAGCCCAGCTTGCGATGCGTCTCGGATTCCGCGCGCGTGGAGAAAGCCGGCCCGTCCATGTTCACATACGTCCCGCCATTGTGGACGGGCAGCGCGAGGTCGCGCGCGGCATTGGCGATGAGCTGCCGCAGCGGCGAGCACGTGGGCTCCGCAAAGCTCACATGCGCCACGATGCCGCCGCCGAAAAACGTGTGCGCCGCGCCCTGGCTCGTGCGGTCGAAAAACTGCGACGGCAGCACGATGTGCCGCGGCTCGTACTGCTCCTGCAGCGAGCCGACCGCGGTGACGCAGAGCATCCACCGCACATTCAGCGAGCGCAGCGCATAGATGTTCGCGCGATGGTTCAGCTCATGCGGCAGGATGCGATGCCCGCGCCCGTGCCGCGGCAGAAAATAGACCTGCCGCCCCGCGAGCCGTCCGCCGAAAATCACATCCGACGGTGGCCCGAACGGCGTCTCCACCACATGCTCAAAAACGTCCGTGAGCCCGTCCATCTGGTAAAGGCCGCTGCCGCCGATGATGCCGATCGCTGATGCTGTCATAGGGCGCGAGAGATAGGCGGGCGGCGCGGTTTTGAAAATGGGAAACGCCGCTCTTTCTTGCGATCATCATATGGAAGCGGAGGGGAAAAGTTTGAGGTATGAGGTATGAAGGATGAGTGATGAACCCGCCTTTCATACCTCTCCCAGCCCCATGCCGGTGAAACTCCTCGCCTTTGCCCAGACCCGCGACGTGCTCGGCTTCCACGAGCGCGCCATCGACTGCGCGCCCGGTGAAACGCCGCGCGCCATCCTCGCGCGACTGGCTCCCATGCTTGATCCCGCGACCATGCGCGTCGCGGTCGATGGCGAATACGCCGACTGGGATGCACCCATCGGCGCGGCGTCCGAGATCGCGCTCATCCCGCCCGTGAGTGGCGGCTAGCCATGGAGACGCACATCGCTTTCACCCACGCGCCCATCGTGGTCACGCCCCTCGCGCTGCCTTCGCGCGAAGTCGGCGCGTGCGTGGAGTTCCAGGGTCTCGTACGCGAAACCGAGGGTGGGCAGGCGCTCACCGGGCTGCACTACGAAGCCTACGAACCCATGGCCCGCACCGAACTCGCACGCATTTTTGTCGAGTTGCACGCCGCACATCCGTGCGCCAGCGTGACCCTCATCCACCGGCTCGGCTGGGTGCCCGTGGGCGAAGCTTCGCTTTTCATCCGCGTGCTCGCCGCCCACCGCGGCGAAGCCCTCCGCTTCCTCGCCGAAGCCATCGACCGGATGAAGGCCGACGTGCCCATTTGGAAACGCGCGTAACGGCGGCTCACTTCTTCGCGCCGATGCAGTAGAGCGCCTGGTGGGTGCGGATGAAGAGTTCGCCATTGCTCGGCACGATGGAAGAGTTGCTGCGCTCGCCGAGGGAATTCACGGCGATGAGTTCAAACTTCGCGTCCGCTTTGAAGACGAAGCAATCGCCGCCCTGCGTGACGGTGTAGCACTTGCCTTCGCTGAGCATGACGCTGCTCCAGTTCGTGCCCGTTTTTCCCGCGCCTTGCAGACGCTCGTGCCAGAGCGTTGCGCCGGTCTGGAGGTCGAGGCACATCGCCGTGCCGGGGTCGTCGTGGATGTAGATACGGCCCTCATGCACCACGCCGGAGCCGATGCGCTGCGGCGAGCGCGGCTGGTGCCAGAGGCGCTTCGTCTCCGTCACGTCGCCCGCGCCGCCGGTCTGCACCGCCAGCGCCGTCCCGCCGAAGCCGCCCATCGCGACCACGATTCCGCCGCTCTCCAGTGGCGAGGTATAGACCAGCGGGTTCAAGCCCCGGCAACTCCAGCGCTCCGCGCCCGTCGCTGGGTCGAGCGCGCACACGCGGCCCGGCCACGCCATGATGAGCGAATCCCGCCCGCCCTCATTGATGATCACCGGCGTCGTCCAAGAGCCGACCCACGCCGCCTTCGCATCCGCCGGAGCCGGCTTCGGTTCGCCGGAATCGCCGCCTGGCTCGTCGTTTTTCCAGACGGTCCTGCCGGTCTGTTTATCCACGGCGAGCAGACAGGTATTTTCGCCGGGGCCGAAATTGAGGAAGCAGAGATTCTTGTAAATCACGGGCGAAGCGGCGTGGCCCCAAATGTGATTCTGCCGCCCCAAGTCCGTCCGCTGCCAAAGTTCCTTGCCGCTGAAGTCGTAGCAAAACAGCCCCTCCGACGCGAACGACACGATGACCCGCTCGCCATCCGTCACCGGCGATGCCGAGCAATACGGATTCGTCGCATGCGTCGGCTCCTTTTCCTGCGCCGTGATGCCCGCCTGCCAGAGCAGCCCGCCGTCGGCGCGGCCAAAGCACATGAGCGTTCGCCGTTCGCCCGCCGCCTGCGTGACGAAAACGCGTTCGCCCCACACGACGGGCGTGGAATTGCCAGCTTCGGGCAGCGCCACGCGCCACTTCACATTCTCCGTCGCGCTCCATTTTTCCGGCAGATTTTTCTCCTCGGAAATGCCGTTGCCGAGCGGACCGCGCCACGCGGGCCAGTCGGCGGCGCACGCCGTCGAGACGCAGGCCGCGAGCGCGGCGGTGAGGAGCAGACGAAGCGATGGGTTCATGGAGGGAGGACGATGGATTCGCCGTGGCAATCAAGCGCAGGGACGGGCGATTGCCACGCCGATTCCCACGCGCGTCAGGAGCTGCTCAGCACGTTCGAAGGATGAACTTGTCGCGGAAGGCCGGCGGGATCGGGTGCCCGGTTTCCAAGCGTGCGGCGTTAGCGGATTTTTTCGCACACGCTTTCGCACAGCCCGATGAAGGTCTCCTCCGCGAGGCTGAGCCGGCGCGCGCGCCAGTGGAGCACGCCCCAGCGGCGCTTGAGCTTGCGTTTGCCGAGCGGGAGCGCGACGAGGCTTTTTTCCTCGAGCTCCTTCCGCGCGCTCCACGGGGCGAGGATGCTGATGCCGAGACCGAGTTTCACGAGTTCCTTGATGGCCTCCATGTTCCCGAGGTCGAGCTGGCTGAAGAGCACGATGTCATCCGCCCGGAAATGCTCCTCGATCATCGCAGACG
>JANXSB010000461.1 GCA_025352865.1 Chthoniobacter sp.
GCGCGGATCACGTCATCGACCTTGGCCCGGAAGCCGGGGAAGACGGCGGGCTGGTGGTGGCGACGGGGACGCCGGAGGATGTCGCGTAGTGTGAGGCGTCGCACACGGGCCGGTATCTCGCAGAGTTGCTGGGGAGCGCGCTCGTTCCGAGCGCTGGTGCCGGCATTCTGCCGACACGAACTTTATACGGCATTGATCTTGAGGAGAGCCAGCGAGTCGCAGAGACGCCGCAGGAAGTTCGCGAGGGCGGAACGCCCTCGCCAGGGAGCAGAACGCTCGCGCTCCCCAGCATCTCCGTCCGCGGGGCGCGGGAGCACAATCTGAAGAACATCTCGCTGGATATTCCGCGCGATCAGATGGTCATCATCACCGGCTTGAGCGGTTCGGGGAAATCCACGCTCGCGTTCGATCTGCTCTTTGCCGAGGGACAGCGGCGGTTTCTGGATTCGATGTCGCCGTACGCGCGGCAGTTTGTGGAGCAGCTTGAAAAGCCTGATGTGGACTTGATCTCCGGGCTGCCGCCGAGCGTGGCAATCGAGCAGCGGATCACGCGGGGTGGGGGAAAATCGACGGTCGCGACGGTCACGGAGGTCTATCATTTCCTGCGGCTGATGTTCGCGAAGCTGGGCACGCAGTTTTGTCCCAAATGCGAAGTCGCGGTGGAAAAGCAGACGCTCGCGGCGGTGACGAAGAAGGTGGAGACGCTGGTGAAAAAGGGTCGCATTCGCGTGCTCGCTCCGCTGGTCAAGGCGCGCAAAGGCTTTCACACCGAGGTCGGGAAATGGGCGCAGCGGCAGGGTTTCGAGGAACTGCTGATCGACGGAAAATTCGAGCGCGCGGACCGCTTTCCAAAGCTCGAACGGTATAATGAGCACACCATCGACGTGCTCGTCGGCGAATGCACCGCGGCAACGACCGCGCGGGAGATCGTGAAGCGGGCGATGGAGATCGGCCGGGGCACGGCGAAGGTCATGGACGAGAAAAATCGCGTGACCGTGATGAGCACGGAGATGAGCTGCCCGACGTGCGGCCAATCCTTTGAGGCGCTTGATCCGCGGCTGTTTTCGTTCAACTCGCCGCACGGGTGGTGCGAGGAATGCAAGGGCTTCGGCGAAGTGTGGAAGGCGACGATCGATCCGAAATTGGAATCGCAGATCGAGATCGAGGTCGCGCAGGAGCGGCAGCATGAGCGGCTGGAGGAAGGCGAGGCGGAGACGTGCGCGATTTGCGCGGGCGCGCGGCTAAACGGCATCGCCCGGCATGTGCGCGTGCTTGGGCGCACGATTGATGAATGCACGGAGCTGCCGGTCAGCGGCGCGTTGGCGCTGCTGGGCAAGCTGAAATTTCCCGCGCAGCAGCAGCCTATCGCGCAGGACATCCTGCCGGAGATCGAGCAGCGGCTGAATTTCATGGGCTCGGTGGGGCTGGATTATCTCGCGCTGAACCGCTCGGCCAAGACGCTTAGCGGCGGTGAAAGCCAGCGCATCCGCCTCGCGGCGCAGCTTGGCTCGAATCTGCGCGGGGTGCTTTACGTGCTCGATGAGCCGACTATCGGCCTGCACGCGCGCGACAACGCCGCGCTGCTCGACACGCTCGAAGCGCTCAAGCGCAAGGGCAACTCCGTGGTCATCGTGGAGCACGACGAGGACACCATGCGGCGCGCGGACACGATCATCGACCTCGGGCCGGGCGCGGGTTCGCGCGGCGGGCAGGTGGTGGCGCAGGGTACGCTCGCGGAGATTCAGCTCATCGAGGGCTCGGCGACGGGCCGCTTTTTGCGCGAGCCGCTGAAGCACCCGATCCGCGGCGCGCGGCGTCCGCTCAAGGATGTGAGCCGGTGGCTGGAACTGAAGGGTGCGGATTTGCACAACCTCAAGAATGTCGATGTGCGCTTTCCGCTCGGGCGGTTGAGCGTGGTCAGCGGAATCTCGGGCTCGGGAAAAAGCACGCTGATGCGCGGCGTGTTGAAGCCCGCCGTGGCGGAAGTACTGGCGCGCAAAGGCCGGAAGCCGACGGAAAAAAAACCGCAGACGCCGGGCTTTCGCGCGCTGCTCGGCGCGGAGTTTTTCGAGGCGGTGTACGAAGTCGATCAGTCGCCCATTGGCAAAACGTCGCGCTCGACGCCGGCGACTTACATCAAGGTCTTCGACGAAATCCGCACGCTCTACGCGCAGATGCCGGTGTCGCGGATGCGCGGCTACACCTCCAGCCGCTTTTCCTTCAACAGCGAGGGCGGACGCTGCGACACCTGCCTCGGGCAGGGCACGATCAAGATCGAGATGACCTTTCTCCCCACGAGCTACGTGCCCTGCACCGAGTGCTACGGCACGCGCTACGGAGCGGCCACGCTGGAGGTGCTCTTCAGCGAACGGAGCATCGGCGACGTCATGGAAATGACGCTCGAACAGGCGGCGGAATTTTTTGCGGCGCAGCCGAAAATCCAGCGCCCGCTCGCGCTGCTCTGCGATACCGGCCTCGGCTACCTCAAGCTCGGCCAGCCCAGCCCCACGCTCAGCGGCGGCGAGGCGCAGCGGCTCAAGCTGGTCAGCGAACTGACCCGCGGCATGGGCCGCTCGATCAACGCGAAGCTCCGCGAAAACCGCACCGCGAAATCCGTGCTCTACCTGCTCGAAGAGCCGACCATCGGCCTGCACATGGCCGACGTGGCGGAGCTGCTCAAAGTGCTCCACCGCCTCGTCGATGACGGCAACACCGTCCTCGTCATCGAGCACAATCTCAGCCTCATCGCCGAGGCCGACTACCTCGTGGACATCGGCCCCGAAGCCGGCGAAGCGGGCGGCGAAGTCGTCGCCTGCGGCACGCCCGAGGAAGTGGCGAAGAGTAAACGCAGCCGCACCGCGCCGTATCTGCGGGCGGTGCTGGGGTAGGCCGGATGCCCCTTGGACAGCGCCCCGTTTGTGGCGTAGCCTCGGCCCCTTATGTCCACTCCTGCCACCCGCCGCTTGCGAATTGCGCTGAATGCCGACCTTAAAAAAATGGGAACCAAGGGGCTGGGAAAAGTGGTGAACGATCTCACGCGAAAGACGTTCACGGCGAATACCGAGGGCGCGATTTTGGAATTCGCCCACAAACAGATTGATCCGGCATTTTGGATCGGCGTGAAATACTACGGCAGCGGCACGCACAACCGCGTCCGCATCCGCCGCACGCCTGCGCCGGACGCCGAAAGCGCGGTAAAATAAGGGGCGGTTGGGTTTGGTGTGGCGAGGCTCGGAGGACGGCAAAAGGCATCGCTTGCATTGGCAGTTGAAATGCCGCGGACGAGTCCATAGCCTCCGCGCGTTTTTGACCCACTCCGCATGCTTATGAAACGTCCGCTCCTTTTCTCCGCCCTCGTCCTCACCGCCGCCGTGCTCGGGCTGGCGGGTTGCCAGAAAACCGCGACCGATGAAATCGCCGTGGGCGAGTTTGCGTCGCTGACGGGCAAGGAGGCGACGTTTGGCATTTCCTCGCACGAGGGCACGGTGCTCGCGGTCGAGGAGATCAATGCGGCGGGCGGCGTGCTGGGGAAAAAGTTCAAGCTGCTGACCGAGGACAACCAATCGAAGGCCGGCGAGTCGGCGAATGCGGTGAACAAGCTCATCGCGAAGGATGGGGTGATCGCGATTCTCGGCGAGGTCGCGTCGTCGCGCTCGCTGGAGGCCGCGCCGATCTGCCAGTCGAACAAGACGCCGCAAATTTCGCCGAGTTCGACGAACCCGAAGGTGACGGAGACTGGCGACTACATTTTCCGCGTTTGTTTCATTGATCCGTTCCAAGGCACGGTGATGGCGAACTTTGCCAAAAAGACTCTCAAGGCGCAGAAGGTGGCCGTTTTCACCGACGTAAAAAGCGACTACTCGAAAGGGCTGGCAAAGTTTTTCAAGGAGGGCTTTCTCAAGGCCGGCGGGCAGATTGTGGCGGAGCTGGATTACAATGGCGGCGACAAGGATTTCAAGGGCCAGCTCACGGCGATCAAGTCCGCGAATCCTGATGGCGTCTTCGTTCCCGGCTATTACACCGACGCGGCGCTGATCTGCATCCAGGCGAAGGAGGTGGGGCTGACGGTGCCGATGTTTGGCGGCGACGGCTGGGAGAGCGACAAGCTGACAGAGATCGGCAAGGAGGCGGTCGAGGGGAATTATTTCAGCACGCACTACTCGCCGGACGCCGGCGGGGAAAAGGGGAAGGCGTTCGTCGAGGCTTACAAAAAACGCTACAAGGGCAAGCTGCCGGACGCCATGGCGGCGCTCGGCTACGACTCCGCGCTGATCCTCGCCGACGCCATCCAGCGGGCCGGGAGCACTGATGGGGACAAAGTTCGCGCGATGCTCGCAGCGACGAAGGATTTCGATGCGGTGACGGGAAAGATCACGATCAACGGCCAGCGCGACGCGGACAAGGCGGCGGTCATTTTGAAAGTGAAGGACGGCAAGTTTGCCTACGTCGAGACGGTCGCTCCCTGAGTCGCACCGCGCTCCGCATGGATTGGTTTTTGCAGCAGCTCATCAACGGCCTCGCGCTCGGGGCGATCTACGCGCTCATCGCGCTGGGCTACACGATGGTCTATGGCGTTCTGCGGTTCATCAATTTCGCCCATTCCGACGTGCTCATGCTCGGGGCGTTCTCGGCGTTTTACCTCACGCCGATCATCGTGCCGATGCTTGGTGCGCAGACCGTGTGGACGGCCCTCGCGGTGATCCTGCTCTCGGCGGCGATCTGCGCGGTCATCGGCATGACCATCGAGTTTCTCGCCTACCGTCCGCTGCGCAAAAGGCCGCGGCTCACCGTGCTCATCACGGCCATCGGTGTGTCGCTTTTCCTCGAGTTCACGGGCCAGCATGAAAAGGTCTTCGGCGCCGCGACGAAGCCTTTCCCCACGCTGCTGCCGAAGCGCGACCTGATCTTCGGCGCGCTGCACATTTCGAGCAATGACCTCGTGGTGCTCGCGCTCACCGCGGTGCTCCTCGTCGCGATGTGGTTCATCGTGCAGCGGACGAAAATTGGCATGGCCATGCGCGCCGTTTCCTACAACGAACAGGCCGCCGCGCTGATGGGCGTGAATGTGAACGCGGTCATCTCTTTCACCTTCGGTCTGGGCTCGGCGCTAGCGGCGGTCGCGGGGATTTTTTACGCCATGCGCGCACCGGGCATCGAGCCGCTGATGGGCGTGCAACCGGGCCTGCGCGCGTTCATCGCGGCGGTGCTCGGCGGCATCGGCAATCTGCCGGGTGCGGCGCTCGGCGGCATCGTGCTCGGTCTGCTCGAAACATTTTTCGGCGGCATGCCGGGGCTCTCGAATTACCGCGACGGCATCGCCTTTGCGCTGCTCATCCTCATCCTGCTTTTCCGGCCCGCCGGACTGCTCGGAAAACTCCAGATGGAAAAAGTATGATGCGCGGCAAAGAGCAAATTTTCCTTCTCGTGGCGATCGTTGTGGCCGTGGCGCTGTCGTTCGCCTCGGGCGCGTTCAACCGCTACTACCTCGGCATCGCCGTGGATGTCGGGATCAACATCATTCTCGCCGTCTCGCTCAATCTCATCAACGGGCACACCGGCCAGTTCAGCCTCGGGCACGCGGGCTTCATGGCCGTCGGCGGCTACACCGCGGCCAAGCTCACGCTCCTCTATGGCGCACTGCTTCCGCCCGCGGCGCAGCCGTTTCTTTTCGCCGCCGCGCTGCTCGCCGGCGGGCTCGTGGCGGCGCTCGCCGGGCTGCTCGTCGGCGTGCCGTCGCTCCGGTTGCGTGGCGATTACCTCGCCATCGTCACGCTCGGCTTTGGCGAAATCATCCGCGTGATTTTCCAGACGAGCGATTTTTTTGGCGCAGCCACCGGCCTCACGGGCATCACCAAAATGACCACCTTCGGCTGGGCGTGGGCGCTCGCGGCAGTGACCGTGTATGTCGTCGCCTGTCTCGTGAATTCGACGTATGGCCGCGGCTTCATCGCCGTGCATGACGACGAGATCGCCGCGAGTGCGATGGGCATCAATACCGTGCGCTACAAAGTCACCGCCTTCGTCGTCGGCGCGTTTTTTGCCGGGATCGCGGGCGGCCTTTACGCGCACCACAAACTCGTCCTCAAGCCCGACGGTTTTGATTTCGTCCGCAGCATCGAGATCGTGGTCATGGTCATCCTCGGCGGCATGGGCCGCACCGCGGGCGTGATCTGCGCGGCGGTCATCCTCACCATCCTGCCCGAGCTGCTGCGCGGCGTGGCGGAGTACCGCATGATTATCTACGCGCTGCTCATCATCGGGCTCATGCTCACGCGGCCGCAGGGGCTTTTCACCTTCGGCAAAAAGGGAGGCGCGTGAGATGAACCCGCTGCTGGAGTGCGAAAAGGTGACGATCAAATTCGGCGGCGTAACCGCCGTGAGCGAACTCGACCTGCACATCCGCGAGCACGAACTCGTCGGCCTCATCGGCCCGAACGGCGCGGGCAAGACCACCGCCTTCAACCTCATCACCGGCGTCTATCAGCCCACCGCCGGGAGCATCGCCTTTGGCGGACGCACGACCGCGGGCGTGAAACCGGAACTGCTCTCGCTGCGCGGCATCTCCCGCACTTTTCAAAACATCCGGCTGTTCGCCTCGATGACCGTTTTCGACAACGTCCGCACCGCCATGCAGGGCAACCGCGCCCAGCGCGTGCGCGACGCCCTGCTCCGCGGCAAATCCTTTCGCGAGACCGAGGCGCGCGTGAAACACGAGGCGATGGAGCTGCTGAAAATCTTCGGCCTCGACGAAGCCTGCGACGCCCCCGGCAAGTCGCTGCCCTACGGCGACCAGCGCCGCCTCGAAATCGTCCGCGCGCTCGCCACCCAGCCGAAGCTGCTCCTCCTCGACGAACCCGCCGCCGGCATGAACCCGACCGAGAAGCAGCAGCTCATGGAACTGATCCGCTTTGTGCACGACAAATTCGGGATCGCCGTCCTCCTCGTGGAGCACGACATGAAAGTGGTCATGGGCATCTGCCAGCGCATCACCGTGCTCGATTACGGGCGCAAGATCGCAGAGGGCACGCCGGTGGAAATCCGCAGCGATCCGAAAGTCATCGCCGCGTATCTCGGGAAAGAGGAAGGGTAGAATTTACACCGCCAGCCGTCCGGTGCTGTCGCCGAATCGTTCCACTGGCGGCACGCGCATTTGGTCGAGCATGGTGAGGAAAAGATTGCACATCGGCGCGGCCCACTGCCGCAGCATTGCCGGCAATTCCCGTTTGCCGAAAACCAGCGTGCCACATCCACGCTCCCCGGCGCGCTGGGCGGAGCATCCCCGCTGTTGATCTTCCAAAACGGCCTCCTCCTCCGCCCCTACGGCGTCCTGTGGGCCACGAGGTCCGATCCGGCCTTGATCGTCACCGCGCTGCCGCTGCCCGTGTTGGCC
>JANXSB010000324.1 GCA_025352865.1 Chthoniobacter sp.
TCGAGACCTATTGAGGCCCGTCCTGCTGAAGTGTGGGTTAAGGAAAGGTTAGAACAGGTGGCGGGATTGAAGGTGACGGGTGGTGCGATGAGCCGTGCGGACGGCCTTGGGTCAGGATGCGGAGTCCGAGGACTGCCAAGCGAACCGCTCCGTGCGTCACGGCACCTGCTTCCACCGCTACGGGCGGCGTATCCGCTCAGGCGACGGCGCGGGCTTCGTCGAGGCGCTGGGCGGCTTCCATGAGGAGGGTCTGCCAGGAGCCGTAGATGGTGCGCTGGCCGCGCCCGGTGCAGGGCTGCTCGGAGACGCGCCCGCATTTCCAGCCGACGATGGCGTGGAAGGCGGCGGGCCCGCGCAGGTCGCCGGCGGAGGCGTCGGTGATTTCGCCGAGCTCGAAGCGGATGCGGCCGACGACGCCGTCGGAATGAAACTCGATGACGGTGGTGGCGCGCATCAGGGACTTGAGCTGGAGCACGTCGGCGGGGGTGACGTTCTGGAGGGTGGCGCTGAATTCGGCGTCGGCCCCGGTGGTGGCGGTGGCGCCGAGCGCCTGGCGGAGATGGCCGAGGAGGACGGGGAGCTGGAGCGGTTTCTCGAAAAAATGGAGGACGCCGAGGGCGGCGGAGTGGACTTCGTACTCGGGCAGCGGGGTGGCGGTCATGACCATGGCGCGGGCGGCGGGATGCAGGGGGGCCATTTGCCAGAGGAAGTCGAGGCCGCTGCCGTCGGGGAGCAAGACGTCCACGAGGAAGAGGTCGATGGAGAGGCCGTCGGCGCGGGCGGTGGCCTCGGCGACGGTGCGCGCCCAGAGGAGGCGGACGTGGGGCAGTTCATTCATCACGACGCGCTCGACGAGGAGGGCCGTGACCGGGCAATCCTCGAGCAGGAAGACGATGGGATGTTTGGGATTCACGGATGCGGGTGGCTGTCGCGGGTGAGATTAGCAATGCGAGTGCCAAGGCCGGGGGCCAAAAGCAAACCGCCCGGCACCGGTGAGGGTGACGGGCGGGAAAGGCGGGAGCGGCGGGCGCTATTTGGCGGCGATGTATTTGACGAGATCGACGCAGCGGTTCGAGTAGCCCCACTCGTTGTCATACCAGCTCACGAGTTTGAAAAAGCGGCTGTTCAGTTCGAGGCCGCTGCCGGCGTCGAAGATGGACGAGCGGGCGTCGTGGATGAAGTCGCTGCTGACGACCTCGTCGGTGGTGTAGCCGAGGATGCCTTTCAGGTAGGTCTCGCTGGCCTTTTTGAGCGCGGCGCAGATTTCGGCGTAGCTGGTTTCTTTCACCGTCCTGACGGTGAGATCGACGACGGAAACGGTGGGCGTGGGGACGCGGAAGGACATGCCGGTGAGCTTCCCTTTCACCTCGGGGATAGCGAGGCCCACGGCCTTGGCCGCGCCGGTGCCGCTGGGGATGATATTGATCGCGGCGCTGCGTCCGCCTTTCCAGTCCTTCTTGCTCGGGCCGTCCACGGTCTTCTGCGTGGCGGTGTAGCTGTGGATGGTGGTCATGAGGCCTTCCTCGATGCCGAAGCCTTCCTTCAAAAGCACATGCACGACGGGGGCGAGGCAGTTCGTGGTGCAGCTCGCATTGGAGATGATGTGGTGATTCGCGGCGTCGTATTTCTCATGGTTCACGCCCATGACGATGGTGATGTCCTCGTTCTTCCCCGGCGCGGAAATGATGACTTTTTTCGCGCCAGCGGTGATGTGGCCGCGCGCTTTGTCGGCTTCGGTGAAAAGGCCGGTGGACTCGATAACGATGTCCACGCCGAGCGCCTTCCACGGCAGGGCCGCGGGGCCTTCCTTCACGGCGAGGCATTTGATTTCGTGGCCGTCCACCACGAGCAAGTCGTCCTCCGCCAACGAGGGCGAAGATTTTTTGCTATGCACCTCCTCACTCGCTTTGCCCTGCGTGGAGTCATACTTCACGAGGTAGGCGAGGTTATCCGCGGGGACGAGGTCGTTCACGGCGACGACGTTGATTTCTTTTCCGAGCAGGCCCTGGTCGCAGATGGCGCGAAAGACGAGGCGACCGATGCGACCGAATCCATTGATACCGATGTTGATCATGTTTTTTTCTTGGTTGGTTCTTGTGAGTGCCGGGAGAAAGAACCGCGCATAAAAGGGGCGGCGTCCCGCTTCGTCAACACCGGAGCAGCGACTCGGGGACGCA
>JANXSB010000523.1 GCA_025352865.1 Chthoniobacter sp.
GTGCCGTCCCTACCCGGCTGGGCCTCCTGCACGCTCTGCTTTTTGCGTGCACTGTCCTTTTCCCACATGCCCATGCGGCACCGCAGCTCACCACTTTTGCCGGCACCGGCGAGAAAGGTTTTTCCGGCGACGGCGGCCCTGCGGCGGGCGCGCAGGTGAACAATCCTTTCGGCCTCGCGCGCGGGCCGGACGGCGCGCTTTATATTTGCGATTGCGACAACCAGCGCGTGCGCAAAGTCGCGCCCGACGGGACGATTTCGACCGTCGCGGGAAACGGGACGCGCGGTTACTCGGGCGACGGCGGGCCGGCGCGGGAGGCGGCGCTGAATGAGCCTTACGAGGTGCGTTTCGATAAAACCGGAAACGTGTTTTTCGTCGAGCGGCTGAACGCGGTGGTGCGCCGCGTGGATGCAAAGACGGGTGTCATCAGCACCGTCGCGGGCACGGGGCAGCCGGGGTTTTCCGGCGACGGCGGGCCGGCGGTGCAGGCGCAGTTGAACGAGCCGCACAGCATCGGCTTTGACCCCGCGGGCGATCTCTACATTTGCGACATCAAGAACCACCGCATTCGCAAAGTGGACATGAAGCTGGGCACCATCTCGACCTTTGCCGGCACCGGCGAAAAGAAGCCGACGCCCGACGGCGCACTGCTCGCGGGCACGCCGCTGAACGGCCCGCGCGCGCTCGATTTCGATGGCGAGGGGAATCTTTGGCTCGCGCTGCGCGAAGGAAATGTCGTGCTCAAACTCGACCTCGCCGCGGGCGTGGTCCGGCACATCGCAGGAACCGGGAAGCAAGGTTTCACCGGCAACGGCGGGCCGACGCGCGACGCGACGCTGTCCGGGCCGAAGGGCCTGAGCGTCGCGCCGGACGGCAACGTGTATCTCGCAGACACCGAGAGCCATTCGATTCGCGTGATCGACACGAAGACGGGCACGCTCACGCTCATCGCGGGCACCGGCGCGCGCGGCGACGGCCCCGATGGCGACCCGCAAAAATGCCAGCTCGCGCGCCCGCATGGCGTCTTCGTGGATCGCGACGGCGCGGTTTTCATCGGCGACAGCGAAGGGCATCGCGTGCGGGTGCTGCGCCCCTAATCAGAGCCCCGCGATCTTTTTGAACGCCTCGCCCTCGTTGAGCGTGGGGCGTTCGGGACGGCCCTTGTATTTATAGACGAGGCCCATGTTATCGAGGCCCATGAGCCAGAGGATCGTGGCGTGGAGGTCGTGGACGTGGAGTCGATCCTCGACCGCGCGGAGACCGACCTCGTCAGTAGCGCCGATGGTCTGTCCGCCCTTCACTCCGCCGCCAGCCATCCACATGGTGAAGCCGGTCGGATTGTGATCGCGGCCGTCGCCTTTCTCGCTCTGCGGCGTGCGGCCAAACTCACCGCCCCAGACGACGAGGGTGCTGTCGAGCAGGCCGCGTGCTTTCAGGTCTTTGAGCAAACCAGCCACCGGCTTATCCATTGAACGGCAGAGCTTTGAATGGTTTTCTTCGATTTTTGCGTGAGAATCCCATTTGCTCCCTGCGCCGCTGTAGAGCTGGACAAAGCGGACGCCGCGCTCGACGAGACGCCGAGAAAGCAGGCACATGCGGCCAAAGTCGGCGGTGTCTTTTTCATCCATGCCGTAGAGCTGTTTGGTGGCGTCGCTTTCGCCCGCGAGATCGACCGCGCCGGGGGCCTCGGCCTGCATGCGGAAGGCGAGTTCGTAGCTGGCGATGCGGGCTTCGAGTTCGCTCTGCGCGCGGGTCGCGGCGTGGGCGCGGTTCATTTGCGTGAGGAAGTCGAGCTTGCCGCGTTGCTCGGCGTCGCTCACGCCCTCGGGTGGGTTGAGGTTCGGAATCGGGTCGCTGCCGGCGGTGAGGCGCGTGCCCTGATAGACGGCGGGCATGAAGCCCGCGCCCCAGTTGCGCGGGCCGTTGATGACGCTCGACGCGTTGTCCTGCATGACGACGAACGCAGGCAGATTCTGGTTTTCCGAGCCGAGGCCGTAGCTGGCCCACGCGCCGAGCGAAGGGCGTCCGGCGAGGATTGAGCCGGTGTTCATTTGGCAGACGCCGGAAGAGTGGTTGATGCCGTCGGCCCAGCACGAGCGGATGACGGCCATGTCGTCCACGCACGTCGCGATTTCCGGCAGCCAGTCGCTGACCCATGTGCCGCTTTGGCCGTGCTGTTTCCACGCACGCTTGCTCGCGAGGATGGGCGAATCGAACTCGCCCATCGCCGTGATGACGCGGCCAAAGCTCGGCGGGATGGGCTTGCCCGCGAGTTCGAGGAGCGCGGGCTTCGGATCGAAGGTATCGAGATGCGACGGCCCGCCCTCCATGAAAAGAAAGATCACGCTCTTGGCCTTCGCCGCAAAATGCGGTTTACGTGGCAGCAGTGGCTGCGAAACCGAACGCGCCTCCTCCTCCAGCGCCGCGCCGAGCGCGGAGCCGCGCAGCAATTCCGCGAGCGCGAGTGCGCCGAAACCGCCGCCCGCCTGCCGCAGAAAATCGCGGCGCGTGCTGGTGAAAGTGCGGCGCAAATCGGCGGCGGAGTTCATCAGGGATTGCGCATGTTTTTCAACATGATCTCAAAGCCCGCCTTGTCGTGTTCGAGTTGTTCGAGCTGCGCGTTGGAGCCTTTCACGCGGATGACTTCGCCACCGGATTTCACGCGCACGATCCAGCCGTCGGCCTTGTCGCCGGAGTGGTAGGTGTAGCCGGAGGAGGCGGAGTGGTAGCGCTCGCTGGTGAGTTCCTTCGAGGCGACGGCGAATTTTTCAAACGCCGACGGTTTCACCGCGAGGCGCTGCGAGCCTTTGTCGTAAAGGAACCGCTTGCTGCCGTTGGCCGGTTTGCCGAAGAAAAACCATTCTACCTCGAAGTCGCCCGGCGCGGTCGCCGACATGTTGCGCACGGTGATGCCGAGCGCGCGGGTGGTCGCCTTGGTTTTGTCAAAGGAGCCGTAGGCGCTCGCCCAGCTCTCGAGCGTGGCCGCGTTGCCGTTGCTCTCGACGACATCGACAGTGGCGCTCTTGCTGGCGGCGGGATCTTGTGCGCGCGCGGGCTGGCTGGCCAGCGAAGCGATGACGAAAAGAAGGAGGGGAGTTTTCATGCGGGCTATCGTGGAAAAAACGGGCGGGGTTGGCAACGGCGCTAATCCACGTAGAGGAATTCATTCGAGTTCAGCAGCACCTGGCAGAAGTCCGCGAGGGCGGCGGCGCGCGGGTGGGTCTTCGGCGCTTCGATGATGCGCGGGGTGATGTCGGCGTGGCGCGGCGACGAGTCCGCGTAAACGCCGGGGTCTTTCTCGAATTTCCAATAGCCGACGGTGTGCTCG
>JANXSB010000329.1 GCA_025352865.1 Chthoniobacter sp.
GCGCGATGATCCGCTCCTCGCCGCCCGCGCTTTTGAACGCGCAAATCTGCGCGTCCACCTCCGGGCAGTGCGCCGAGTGCGCCGAGCACACGACCACGAGATAGGCGCTTTTTTCCAAAGCCTGCGGATAGTGCGCAGCGTATTTCGGATCGAGGCGATCGGGGAAAACGGACACGCAATCCGGGCGCGAACGCCCGTGCGAAGTCGCGGACTCGATCATCGCCGTCGGCACGGGATAGCCGTTGAGATTGCGGTAGAGCCAGTCCGCCCACCGCGTGTCCTCGGGCGAAAAGGCGAGCACCGCCCACGACGCGCCGTCGAGTTCCGCATTGAGCTGGCTTTCGAGATCGAGGATCGGCGAAGGCCCAAACTCGATGCGCGAAGACGGCGGCTGCGGGACTCCGGGAACGGTGGTGCGGAGCGGCGGAGTTTGCGTGTCTGACTGCCAGCGCGGATACATGCCGCCTGTCAAAGCAGCCGCGATGCCGTGTTATGGAATTTATACTCAGTCCAGTTCCCCACACTCGAACGTCGCGCGGAAAAGCCCCGCCGCGCTCGTCTCCTCCCGCCGCACCGCCACCCCGAGCAGCCGCGCGAACATCTCGCTTTCCAGCCGCGCGACGAGCGGAAACGCACGGAGCAAATCCAGAATCGGCGAGTGATGCTCGACGATCCGCACCGCCTCCCCCGCCTCCCCCGCCGCGCACTCCGCCATGTAGCCATCGTGATCGCGCAGCCGCGCCAGCCACTTCGCGCGCTCGGCGAGCGTCCGGCCTTTCAGCCGCGCGGCGTAGTCCGCGGTCGTCTTTTGAAACGCCACGAGCAACAGCTTTTCCGCCGCCGTCGTCCCGAAAAGTTTTTGCGCCGCGGCCAGCACGTCAATGGTCATCGCGTTGCTCGTCGTCGGAAAAAGATCATGCGCCCGCTCCGTCAGGCGGTAGAGCATCTGCGGACGGCCAATGGGCTGCGGCGAGCGCCACGTATCGAGCAGCCCGCGCTTTTCCAAATCGAGACACACACCTTTCACGCCCATGTAACTCATCCCCATCCGCGCCGCCAAATCCGCCACGCACAGACCCTGCGTGCGCTTCAGCTCATTCATCAACCGCAGCCGTGCACTGCGGCCCACTTGCTGGATGAGGCGTTGTTTCATGGGCGGTGAAAAGGATTGATCCACGAAAGACACGAAATGACACGAAAGAAGGACAACCTTTTCGTGTCCCTTCGTGCCTTTCGTGGACTCCAAAAATCTCAGCCCTCTACTGCCCCAAAATGCCGCAGGGCCTCGACGATCCCCACGCTGCACGCACCCTCCGCCACATAGCCGCCGGCTTCGCGCACGGTGCGTTTCACCGCGTCCATCGCATTGCCCGGACACGCCACCCACTGCGCGTAGCGGCCGTCGAGCATCGGCAGATCGTTGTAGTGATCCCCCGCCGCGAAAATCTCCCCGCGCTCCACGCCCATCAGCCGCGCCAGCTCCGCCAGCGCCGTCCCCTTACTGTAATCCTCGTGGCAAAACCGCACATAGATCGTATTGCGCATGAACTGAAACCCCGGCACCCGCGCGCATTCCTTTTTCAGAAAATCGCACACGCCATCCATCTCCTCGTCCGACTCCGCCGCCAGCCCGATGAGCCGCGCGCCCTCGTAGATGGGATGCGCCCGCGTGTGCTCGGCGAGATACGCCTCGATGTCCGCGAGCAGCGTTCCTGCCTTCGAAAAAAGCGCATCGTGCGCCGCCGCGCAGCGCGCATTCCAGTCGCCAAAATCCTGCCAGCGCCCGTCCGCGCCGCGATGAAAAACCTCGCGCTCCGAAGTCAGCACATAGTCCGGCTCCACCGGAAAGTTCATCTCCCGCAGCCCCTCCTCGATGTGCCACAGCACGCGCCCCGTATTCACCGCCCAGCGCACCCCGCGCGCCCGCATTTCCGCGAGCGCCTCAAAAAACTCCGGCACCACTGCCGGCTTCGCCTCGTGGTTCACCACCGTCCCGTCGAAATCCGTGCTCAGGAGTTTGATCGGAGAGTTGAGGGTTGAGAGTTGAGTGTGGAGCGACGATGAATCGGACATGCGAGCGCGCACCGTATGTCGCGCC
>JANXSB010000593.1 GCA_025352865.1 Chthoniobacter sp.
ACGCGGCGGCAGTGACTCGGAATCGCTCATATCAGGCTCTCAGTGGTAAGCTCCAGTGCGAAGCTCAAGACAGCGTCGAGACCTCGTTGCGGTGGCGGTTCGCGGTCAATGTCTGGAATCGCGGGATGAAAATCCGCGAATTGGTATTTCTCGCAATCCCAACCTTTAGCCGGCCAGTGATCAGGTAGTGTCGGCACAAACACTTCACACTCCGGCGCTTCGGGCGACCGATATTTCGGCCGTCCATCTACAAACTCCCAAATGGGTCGGCCAATGAGTATTGACTCGTCACCGGGCTTCGGTTCAGTAGAAATGCAGGCACTGCAAACATGGCATTCAGTATAGCTTGGACCACTATTGCGCCCGAATTTGCCTGCGGCAAATTCGAGCAATCGCTTTGCTTGGTCGGTTTGCCGTCCGCGAATCCTGTCAGCCTTTGATGCTACGAATGCGATTCGGTCGATGAACCTCGACTTGCCTCCAAAAATCCAGCGTCCCTTGTTAGCTATGCCGCGGAACAACTCCTTAAAGAATCCACGACTGCGCTCGATGCACGCGAGCAATTGAACAATCATTTCCTGGGTGTCGTTGAGCTTTCGCGGGCCGCAAGCGAGCACGTCGGCTAGATCAATTAGAAAGATGAGCGCATGACAATCCAGCAAATTCGCGGCAAAGGGGCGAACCACCTGCCGCTGATAGCTTTTGTAGTGCTCGTCGAAATGCCGCGCAAGTTCGGGTGCGCTCTTCCGGACGGCCTCCGGTAACGGGGTGAACTCGCGGCCTGGTAATCCTGCGCAGCATGCGGCGGCAAATTCCTCCGGGGACACTTCAACATCCCCAATCTTAACCTCATTAGTTTTGCGAAGGATCTTAAGTCGCTCTCGGATGGACTCGTCGTTGATGTCGCTTCCGGTCTTTCTTAAGTCGCGCAGTGCAACTACCCGATCCCTATCTGTATTTCCTTCGTCATCCACGAGAAGAGTCGAAGGTGTGATGAGCGCGTGTTTTTTGTCGAAGAGGAATCCAAGAGCAAGTTTCCAATACGCAATTAGTTTTCCCGCGTCGGGCGATTCCGACTCGATTTCAGCCAGAAACTTTTCAGCAAACGGGGCTTTCCTGGGATCCCGGATATCCTTAATCATGGTATCGGACCATGCACCGAAATCCTTGCCGATCATGGTAACATCCGCGACGCGTTCGCCTGGAAAGTCGAAGAATTCGATCTCATCCTCACTCAGCCTTTCACTCAGCCTTGCAATGGGGTGCCGCAAGACCTTCATCCATGTTTTTTCTTTCAAGTCGCGTTGAAAACGGCAGCGAAAGAAAAACGAATCCGTGGTCTTTCCCGGCCATTTCTTTTGGTCCGCGAGATATTTTCGCAATTCAAGATAGTCAAACTCCTCGCGCTCCTTGCGAAAGAAGCTTCCTGCGCCCGGCAACCGACCGAGAAGTCTCACGAGCGGCCCAGGCTTGAGGTCACGCTTCCGGAAACGGCGAGTTCCTGCACCATCAAGCTTAAGATCGCCGGCTTCCAGATGACTGATAAGCGAGAGGAGGAATACGGTCTTGCCCGACCGTGCGGAGCCCGTAATGCCGATTCTGCGAAAGCGTGTCCGGATTTTCATGTTTTGCGATTGTGTTTCGTTGTTCGCCTTGCGCGAGTCCACATCCGCAACGCGACGAGTCCCGCGCAGGCTGCCACTCCTGCGATCATCACCGGCGTCCAGTTCGTCCGCCGGGCGATCTCGATTCCGACAGGCCTCACGGCTTCAACGGCCAAATCCTTTGTCCCTTGAATGAATGGCTCGGGGTCGTGCAGGAATGCGGTGAGGGCCGCGGTGACAGTGAGCGCGCCTTTGTTTTTCCAAATGAACTCCATGGCCTTGTCGCCATACTTCGCCACCACGTCGAGCAGTCCGGCGGATTGTTCGCCGGTCTTAATCGCGCCGTCCCCGATCATCATGCCGAGCCGCCGCGCCTCTGCGGCGCTTACTGAGTTCAGTGCGCGCGCCGCGGGCAGGCCGAGACCTTCGACAGCCTCCTCGGCGATTCCGGGATGTTTCATCACCGCTGTCGCAGCCTCTTCGCCATACTTCACAAAAACGGCCAGCCCTCGCGGCTTTGAAACGACCCACACCGCCTGCTCGCCATACTTCGCAGTGAGCTTCACCACCTCTGGCGCGTGCTCGCCCGCTTCGACGGTGATTTTTCCAAAGGCGCGCGGGCCGACCTTCCCCATCGCCTCCAGTCCCTCCTCGCCGAATTTTGCGCCTGCCTCCGCGACTCGCTTCGACACCGCCTCCGCCGATTCCTCGGCGACTTCTTTGCCAAATTTGCGCATGACCACCTCAGTCGTCTCGCGAATCGCACCGGACGCCACGCCCGCCATGCTCTCGTGCGTGCATAGCCCTGCCACGATGAGTGCGAGTGCGAGACGGCAATAGGTCGTGCGTGAATTCATCGGAGCCTCAGGGTGAAGACTGGAGAATCATTTCGCGAAGCGCGGCTTCGCGAACCAGCTTGCGCCGCACGGCCAGCGCGCCGAGTTCCTGCTTTAACCCGCGCGTCTTCTCGTCGCCGTTGACGATAAGAGCAGAAAGCCCGTCGAGTTCCGCGCTTAGTTTTTTCCCGATCTCCACCTCGGGTTTGTAGTACCATCCGATCATCCAACTCGCGATTTGATCGACGATTATCCCTGCGACGATGCTGACACCGAGAGTCTCAGCACCAGCCGCTGTGCCTGTTCCGAGAATTGCCGTGGAGACACCAAGCCGCGACGCCACCGCAACGCCGACGCGGATCGCGATGGCCGCCGCGATCTCGCTTCCGACCAATCGCCCCACATCCACCTTGGCATCAGCCCCGGCCTTGTCCGAAAGCCCGCCAACCGCTTTGGCAAACCGTTCGTGAAAAAGTGCCTCCGTTTTCAAGTCCGGCAGCACGGCTGCGCACTCGGGCATGTCCTTCAAGTCGGCGCGAATCTTCACCAGGAGCGCGTTTTCGATCGCCTTAACGTCGCGGACGCAGTCTTCGGCAGCGCCCGTGACCGCCTGACCAAGTTCCACCTCGGAGAAGACGATCTTGCTGAACTCTTCCTTGAGAAAGCGCGTGTGCGCTTCCTTGTCGGTGCCGGGGAGTTTGCTTTTTCCAAGCTCCCATTTGCTGCGAAACGACAGCACGCGCTCAGCGTAGGCCGGGATGCGCTGCTGCCGTTCCGCAAAAAAGCCGAGCACCTGCTGCGTGCGCATTTCAACGGACTTGAGCGCCTCCTCCTGTGCGCTCTCGATCCGCGGCGCGATGATCTTCCAGGCGATTTCCCGCCTCTGTTCCTCGTCGCGCTTTTTCTTCGCCGCGGCATCGTCCGGCAGGCCCACTGCGGGAGCGGGCGTCTTTGTGCGCATATTTCGCAGCGCGATTGAGCCGCCAATGCCCAACGCTATCCCGAGAAAAATGACGATGGATTTTTTCATGTGCGTGAGCAGTCGTACGTAGAGGGAACGCACAGGGCAGGCGAGTATTTTCGCCTTAGGACCAAGCTCCCGATTGGTCACGCCAATGTCTGTGCGACTCAGCGATTTCCGCGCCCTCGCCCGCGAGCGCATGGGCTCCATCGCCGAACTCAGCGAACTCGCCACGCACATCTCCACCACCGAGCGCACTTCCGCCGACGCGGAAAAGGACAGCACGATGCTGAAAAAGATGGAGTTTTTTCTCCGCCAACTCGCCTCGAAAAAGCCCGACGAATTCCGCGCCCACGTCGTTGATGTCCGCAGCTACGGCCTCTCCATCGAGCTGCCGGATGTCCTCGTCAGCGGCCTCATCCACGTCAGCGCGCTGGCCGATGATTTCTACGCGTTCGACTCCGTGCGCCT
The DNA here is from genome assembly GCA_025352865.1 of Chthoniobacter sp. Taxonomy (GTDB): domain Bacteria; phylum Verrucomicrobiota; class Verrucomicrobiia; order Chthoniobacterales; family Chthoniobacteraceae; genus Chthoniobacter. Next base: position 3,873 of record JANXSB010000593.1, read on the forward strand.
GCGCTTTGTCGGAAAAAAAACCGGACGCATCTACAAGACCGGCGACGATCTCAAAGTCGTCGTTGCGCGGGTGGATGCGTACAAGCGGCAGATTGATTTCGTGCCGGTGGGGCCGGCCAAGAGCAGGTAACGAATCAGGGCCCAGCCGGAGTCACCGAAGCGTGGAGGAATGCCGGCTCGCGATCACACCACCGTTGCCAGCTCGCGGGATCGTTGAGGGTTTCGTGGAGCGCTGTGCCGAGTTCGTAGATGGTGTGGTCGAAACCGAGATGGGAATACGCGTCGATGTTCTGCTGCATGGCACCGGTCAGTGCGCGGAAAAGATCGCGATCATGTGCGGCCGGTGAATCGAGATCGGTGGGATGATCGTAGGTGTACTGGCATGTGGCGAGGTCCTGCGAGTGATGCCTGCGGCACGACTGAGGACGAACCAGATAGACGCTGCACCGGCTGTTTTGCAGCAGCGGGCAGATGATGTTTTGCGTGGCGTGTTCAAAGGGTGTCAGCGGCAGAACCTTTTCCGCATGCGCCGCCAGCCGGGTCATCACGTTTGCGATTTCATTGTCGGTGAAGTGGCGGCGGATGTGGTGCGCGATCGGGAAGACCTCGTGCGCAAACACATCGACGCGGAGCGAGCAGCAGACCGAGCAGCCCTCGCCGCAGGCCAGCTTCACGCCTTTCCGTTCGATGATTTCGGTGTTCAGCGCATCGAAAGCGGCGAGCGCGTTTTGCGCGGCGCGATCGAACTCGTCCGGCGAGAGGGAGCGGGCGATGTCGTCGATGAGCTGCTGTGTCGGATATTCACGCATCCGCAGGCACCGTGACTGGCTCGGCCTTCATCGTCCAGCGTCGGAGCGGGCCGCAGAAGCTTCGGGTTTCAGCGCGATGAGGATGTTCGCGATGGTGATGAGCGAGCCGCCGATGAGCAGGTGCGCCGTCGCGCCCTCATTGGCGTATTCGATTTGCAAAAAACGCCCGAGCCACGCTGGCAGGAAGAGCGCGAAGACCGTGGCGAAGAGCGGCTCGGTGCAATAGACGATGCTGGCGGTGGTGGCATCCACGAAGGGCTGCCAGCGGTTCATCATGAGAAACGCGAAGAGCGAGCAGGTGAGCGTGAGGGCGAGGAGCGTGAGCGCCAGCGGGCGGGTGCTGACGAGGATGAGCACGTCGCTGGCGCGGTGCGCGTGGACGGCGACGATGGGCGCGAGGATCACGGCGATGGTGAGAAACATGACGAGCGTGACGCGGCCGGTGTGGTTGCCGTGAAAGACGGGGCGGCCGAGCCAGATGATCTGGCAGGCGAAAAATGCGGTGCCGATGAGTGTCTCCAACTCGCCGCGCCCGAGGCGCATCGCGCGCCAGTCGAGCCGCGCGAGCACGGCCACGCCGGCGATGACGAGAGAGACGCAAAACATCACGAACAGCGACGGTGCGCGGCGTGTGCGCAGTGCGATGAGCAGCGGCACGAGCACGGACGCGAACTGCGTGAGAAAGGCGGACGTGCTCGCTTCGGCGAAGGCGAGTCCGTCGGCCTGAAATAGCATGCCGAATCCGCCGCAGACGCCGAGGCCCGCGCCCTGCCGCCACTCGCCGGCCCGCATCTGCACAAAGGCGCGCGGGTGCGCGAGCCACAGCAGCAGCGCTCCGAGACCGAAGCGGGAGGCGATCATCAGCGAGGAAAAAAACCACGGGTCGCGTCCCGGCAGCGCGCCGCCCGCGGCGGTGAGCAGCGCCTTTCCGCCGGGAAAGCTCAGCCCCCACGCGGCGGTGGTGAGGATGAGCATGAGGATGGCGAGACGGCGGGTGGCGGGCATCGGTGTGGCGAGCGTTATCACGCCGCCGTCGGCGTTGTATATCGCCAAGCGCGGACGCGAACGTGGTTGCTCCGGGCGCAGCGCGTCTGCTTCGCTGCGGCATGTCTCACATCGCAGTCATCGGCGGCGGCCCGGCGGGTTTGCGCGCGGCGGAAATCGCCGCGGCGGGCGGTGCGCGGGTCACTCTTTTCGAGGCAAAACCGTCGGTGGGCCGCAAATTTCTCGTCGCCGGTCGCGGTGGTCTGAACCTCACGAAAGCCGAGCCGCGCGAACTTTTCGCCACGCGCTTTTCCGACCCAGCGCGCTGGGCCGCGCTGCTTGCTGAGTGCGATGCCGACGCCCTCCGCGCGTGGGCCGCAGGGCTGGGCATCGAGACCTTCGCCGCCTCGAACGGACGCGTCTATCCGCGCGAGATGAAAGCCGCGCCGCTGCTGCGCCGATGGGTGGAGCGTCTGCGCGCGAGCGGCGTTCACTTTGCCATGCGCCACCGCTGGACCGGCCTCCGCAAAGGATCGCAGTGGCATCTTGAGTTCGCTGGGGAAGGGGATCGCAGCATCACCGCCGAAGCAGATGCCGTGATCCTCGCGCTCGGCGGCGGGTCATGGCCGGAGACCGGTTCGGACGGCACGTGGACGACGATTCTCGAAAATCTCGGCATCGCTCTCGCGCCGCTTCAACCCGCGAACTGCGGTTGGGAATGCGCGTGGTCGCCCGCCGTGCGCGCGCATGCCGGTCAGCCGCTCAAGAACATCGCCGCCAGCGCCAGCGAAAGTGAAGCCGTGGGCGAACTGCTCATCACCGACTACGGCCTCGAAGGAGGCGCGCTTTACCAACTCGGTCCCGCACTGCGCGCGATGCGCGAACCGCTGCTGATCGTGGATTTCAAACCTTTGCAAACCGCGGAGCAGCTCGTGAAAAAGATGACCGGCGTTGCGCGCGATCTCCTCGCAAACGCCCGCGAGCGCTGGCGCTTGAGCGATGCCGCCTGCGCGATTCTCGCGCACTGCGCGAAGGACATCGCGACCA
>JANXSB010000594.1 GCA_025352865.1 Chthoniobacter sp.
GGTGATTACAGCAAATACACGATTAAAAGCGCGTACATGATTAACGCCCTTGTCTTCACCGCCGATGCCTTTCGCGGTTGTGCCGCGCTCGATAACCTGGGTCTGCCCGAGAGCGGCGATGGCAAGAGCGACCTTTTGCAAGAGGCTAAGTGGGAAGCGGACTTTCTCACGAAGATGCAGGACAGCGACGGTGGTTTTTACTTCCTCGTCTATCCCCGCAACCGCCAGTACGAGAATGATGTCCTGCCTGATCATGGCGACCCACAGATCGTCTGGCCGAAAAACACCTCAGCCACCGCCGCCGCCGTCGCCGCGCTGGCGCAGACCGCTTCCTCGCCGACCTTCAGGCAGCAGTTCCCCGACGCGGCGGCGCTCTATCTGCAAAAGGCCCGGCGTGGGTGGAGCTTTCTCGCAGCGGCCATCGCCACCCACGGCAAGGATGGGAGTTACCAAAAGCTGACGCACTATGGCGATACCTTCATGCACGACGACGAGTTGGCCTGGGCCGCGTGTGAGATGTTTCTCGCCACCGGTGATCCCGCCTATCAGCGGCAGCTTATCGCCTGGTATGACCCATCCTCCGCGGGCACCTTGAAATGGTCCTGGTGGCGGCAGTTTGAAGGCTATGGATGCGCCGCGCGCAGCTATGCCTTTGCCGCACGCACAGGCCGTCTCGACGCGAGTCTGCTCGACGCGGCCTATCTCGCCAAATGCACCGCGCAAATCCTCGCCGCCGGGAACGACGGTCTCGCGCGTTCCCAAGCCAGCGCCTATGGCACGGCCTTCGAGTTGGAATCCAAACGCATTAAGGCGGCCGGCTGGTATTTCTCCTCCGACCGCGCATTCGACATCACCGTCGCCTATCAGCTCGATCCCCGTGCGGACTATCTCGATGCCATACTCACCAACCTCAACTACGAAGGCGGCTGCAACCCCGTGAACATGCCATACCTTACCGGCATCGGTGTGACTCCTCAGTGCGAGATTGTCAGTCAATACGCCCAAAACGACCGGCGCGTTTTGCCCCCATCGGGCCTCCCGCTCGGAAACATCCAGACAGGCTTCGCCCATCTTAATAACTACGGCAACGAACTTGCCGCACTTACCTTTCCGTCCGACTCGGCCACCATCGCACCTTACCCATTCTACGACCGCTGGGCCGATAGCTATAACGTGACCACGGAAGCCGTTGTGGTGAATCAGGCGCGCGGACTGGCGAGCATCGCCGCGCTCGCCGCGCAGACGAGCCTTTGCCGCCAGCCATGGAATTCGGCAGCCGCGCAAATCATCACACCTACGACTAATCCACCCGTCAATCAGCCGGTCACCGTCACCCTGCAGGCCGCGGAAGTCGATCTCACCGGAGCTACAGTCGTATGGGAGGCGCAAAGCCAGAAACCGATGTTTGGCAAAACGACCTATACCTTTACTCCGACCACCGTCGGAGTGCAGTGGGTCGAGGCCGAGGCCCATTGGCCGGACGGACGGCGGGTCTTTGCCGCCGCGAGCTTCTCCACTTCGGGGGACAGACCGTGACCGCGCGGCGAAACGCGGGACTGGCCTCGCCCCGCCAGTGCGGCTATTGCAGCGCGGTGTTTGCCAGAATTTTCACCGTCCTGCTGATCGCCTGCCGCCTCACCTGTGCGAGTGCCGCGCCGCCGGTCATTGAAGACGTGGACGGCCAGGAGAGCTTCGCGCTGGAAAGTTCCGCCGTCTCCGACCTGAGCGGCATCGTGTGGACGGGCGGCGATTCCTTTTACGCCGTCTCGGATCGCCGGAACGTCCTCGTGCCGCTCACGCTGAAGATCGACCCCGCCACCGGTCGCATCGCCCGCGGGGAAATCGGCGAGCCGCTGCCGGTGCCGGCGGACGCATCCGATTTCGAGGGCGTCGCCTACGTCGCCGCCACCAAGACCTTTTACCTCAGCGCCGAAACCGGCCATGCCGTGCTGCGGTTCCGCCCCGGCCAGCCGCGCGCCGAGCGGCTGGCGGTGCCGCCGGTTTTCGCGCAGGCGCGCAAAAATCTCAGCCTCGAGTCGATGACATGGAACGACACCGCGAAGCAGTTCTGGATCGCCAACGAGGAAGCCCTCATCCCCGACGGCCCGGTCGCCACCGCCGACGCCGGCTCGCTCGTGCGGCTGCAGCGGTTCGACGCGAAGTTTCGCCCCACCGCGCAATATGCCTGGCGCACCGAGCCCGCGGCCTTCCGCTTTCACGGAGCGGGCAGCGGCGTCTCGGATTTGTGCGTGCTGCCGGACGGCAGTCTGATCGTGCTGGAGCGCGGCTTCGGCGCGGGCGGACTGCATCTCCGGCTCTACCTCGCCGATTTCCAAAACGCCACCGACACCACGCGCCTGCCCTCGCTCGCTGCCGCCGACGCCTGCGTTCCCGCGCGGAAAATCCTGCTCTTCGAGCGGGCCTCCGGCTTCGTCAATTTCGAGGGCATCGCCCTCGGTCCGCCGCTCGCCGACGGCACCCGCAGCCTCATCGTCATCGCCGACAGCAACGGCGGCGCCGCGCACAATTTTCTCCCGCTGAAAATCCGCCTCGCACCCGCCGCGCGCGCTTCCAAATAGCCGGCCATTCGTCCGCTCACGGCGCGGCGATTTCATAAATCCACATCCGCCGCTCCGGGAGCGCGTGGATGAGCCGGAGTCCTTCGGCGGGTGCCTCGTCGAGCGCGCGTGGAAAGACAAAGTAGCGCACGCCTTCCGCACGGAGCGCGGGATGCGCGGGATGGATGAAGACGCGGTGGCCGCAGAAATTGATCTGCTCAAAGCGCACCTCGTCGCGCGCGGCCGGGAGTTGAAAAACGGCGAGCGCGTAGCGGTTGTAGATTTCGAGACTGCGGCCGTCGGGATCGAACCGGTGGTAGAAAGCGAGATCGGGAACGGTCTTCGATCCGCTCAGGACATTCGCACCGGCGGCGGCGAGAAAGGCGGAAAGATTCGCGCCTTCGTACGCGATCCAGCGCGCATCGGGATCGGCGCGGCGGATTTCGCGGATGGCGTCGAGCGCGGTCGATTCCGTGAGCGGCGCAAAGCCGCGCGTCACGGGATTGACCATGAGCGCGGGCGGTGCGAGCGCGGCGAGCAGCACCAGTGCGAAGGCGCGCTTCATCGGCCAGAGATACAGCGCGAAGAGCAGCCCGCAGAGCGCGGCGGCGGCAGCGATGCGCCACGGCGAAAAAAAGACCGGGTTCATTTTCACCGCACCCGCCAGTGCGGCGAACGCAAGGCCCGCGGCGATGACCGCGAGCACCAGCCGCGCGCGCCGGTGCGTGCCCGCGCCGCTTTCCATCTGCCGCAGCGTGAGCACGCTGAGCAGGATTCCGCCGAGGCCCACCGGCAGGATGCAGCGCTCTTCCGTGCTGAAGCTGAGCAGCGTCCAGCGCCCGAACGCCGCGGGCAGCGGGCACACCGCGAAGATCGCGAGCACGAGCACCGCGGCGAGCGGCGGCGCGAGCAGCCGCCACTGCGCGCACGCGCCGCGGACACGCGCACCTGCGAGCAGCCAGCACCCCGCCGCGAGCCACACGGGATGGAAGTTCGCGGCGTTGCACACATTCACGCGCGTCTCGGGAAAAGCCTTCGCGGAGAGCAGCGGCTCCGCGAGGCCGAGGAAAAGATTCACCGCACCGAGCGCGCCACCGCCCGCGCGCCGCGCGCCCGGATAACTCGTGCCCGCGACGAGCCGCAGCGTCGGCAGCATCTCGAGAAAAAAGGGCGCGAGAATCGCAGCCACCGCAACCGCCGCGAGCCCAAACCAGCCCGCCGCCGGCCACACGCGCAGCCGCACGCCCTCGCCGCCGCGCCTTTGCCAGAGCCAGCCCGCGAGCACCGCGACCGCGAGGTAGGCGAGCGGAATCTGGAATGGCGGATACATGCACAGCGCGAAATTCACCGCCGCGAAAACGACGCCGAGCGCAACCGGCAGCGCCACCCGCCACCACGGCGCATCGGCCAGCACCGTCACGCCCCACACGCCGAGCGCCCAGCTCGCCAGCATCTCCGGCAGCATCGGCGGACACGAGAACCACCACTGCGTGTAGCCCGAGCAAAAGACCCACGCGCTGCCCAGCAGCGCCGTCCAGAAATCCCCGCCCGCCAGCCTGCGCATGAGCACGAACATCGCCGCGAGCAGTCCGAAGACTTTCACATTCCACGCCCACGCCAGCGCGTGCTCCGCGTCGAAAAGAAAAAAGCCCCAGAGCTGCGGACGGAACAGCATCGTGAAATGGCGCACCGGCAGGCTCATCAGCATCGGGCTGCGGCCCGCGCCGAGCGCCGGATTCTCCACCGGGAACGGCGGCTCATGCCGCGCCTGCGCCAGCGCCGACGGCGTCCACACCAGCCATTCGTCCGAGCGCACGAGCTGCGGCTTTCCGGCGAGCAGCGCGCCCGCGGTTTCCTCCTCGTGCAGAATCACCGACCACATGACCACCGACGACCCGTGGATGCCGAGCGCCGTCAGCGCGACAAAGCCGGCGAGAAGCAGGAAAAGAAATCGGCGTCCGAGCGCGGCGTGATCCATCGGGTACCCGTCACCGTGCGCCGCGCGCGTTCACGGTCGCAAGTGAAAAGGGGCGGCCGTTATTACACGCCATCCCTCCGCTGCGGCAGCCGCAGGACGGCGCGCGTGCCCGCGGTGTCCGTGCGGTTTTCCACATGGATGCTGCCGTGGTGGAGCGCGGCGGCTTCACGCACAAAGCACAAACCCAAGCCGGAACTTTTTCGTCCTGTGCCGGGACGTGCGAGCGAATAAAAGCGCTCGAAGAGCCGTGGCAGCGCGTAGTCGGGGATGCCTGGTCCTTCGTCCTCGACGGTGATCTCCGCGTTTCGCGCCGCCGTGTCGGGTGCGACGCGGATGCGGATCGCGCCGCCCTCGGGCGAGAAGTCGATGGCGTTTTGCAGCAGGTTGTGGAGCGCGCTTTCGAGGAGAAAGGATTCGCCGAGCACTTCGGGCTGGCCGTCACACGCAAGGTCGAGGCGCAGGCCGCGCGCCTCGGCGGCGGGCTGGAGGTCGGCGCAGACGGCGTGGGCGAGATCGCCGAGCGGGATGACGGCGGGATGATCGAGTTTCTTGCGGCTCTCCAGCGCGGAGAGTGCGAGCAGACGGTCGATGATGTTTTGCAGCCGCCGCGCCTCTGCCTGGATGTTCGCCACGAATTTTTCGCGACGCTCCGGCGGCATGTCTTCGTGCAGCAGCTCCGCCGCGCCGCGGATCGCGGCGACCGGGCTTTTCATTTCGTGCGTCACGGTCTGCACGTAGTTCTCCACGTAGGCACGGTTTTCCAGCGCGTCGCGCATCTCCTCAAAGGCCCGCCCGAGCGTGGCCGCCTCGCCCGAACCGCCGCGCGGCGGCACCGCGCGCTCGCCGCGGGCCACGGCCTGGGCGTAGGCCGTGAGCCGCCGGATGGGCCGAGAAAAAAGCGTGACGACGAGATACGTGCCGACCGCGACCGCGCCGAAATAGAGCAGCCCGAGCGTGCGCATCCACAGCCGCGTTTCGTCGCGAAATCCAAAAACGCTGCGCTGCGCTTTCGACACGCTGACCACGCCGGCGATGCGCCCGTCCCGCCGGATCGGCGCGGCCACGAACATCACGGAGCTGTCCGGGTCATTCGGATCGAGATGCGTCGAGCGCGCGCCGTACTGCCCGGCGAGCGTCAGCAGCACATCGCGCTTGCCGCGGAAATCCTGCCCCTCCGCGCGTCCGCCGTCGGAGTCGAAGACGACGATGCCGCGCTCGTCGGTGACGTAGAGATTCATGTCCAGCGTCGTCTTCGTGATGTCGTAAATCTTTGCGGAAAACTCCCGCCTGCGCGCCGCGTCCCACTCGTGCCGCAGCCCGTCGATGTCGAAATTTTCCGCCTCCAGCCGCGCCGCGAGGAGCTGTGCGACATCGACCATCGACTCCTCCGCGGCCTCCAGATACTCGCGCTCCACGCGCTTGCTCAGCTTGTCGTCGAAGGCATAAAGCGCGACCGCGAGGAAGACGAGAAAGCCGATGAGGATGCGCGAGGTCGTGCTCACA
>JANXSB010000603.1 GCA_025352865.1 Chthoniobacter sp.
CGAAGGGCTGGAGTGGCTGCGCGACGAGGCAACCAGCCACGACGTCACTGCCTTCTTCTTTGCGGGTCAGGGCGTGAACGATCGCGACAATGACTTCTACTTCCTGCCGCGCGAGGCCAATCCGGCGAAGCTGCGCCTGAGCGCGGTGTTGTATCTGGAACTGACGAAAACCCTGAGCGCCTTGCCCGGCAAGAAGTGGGCCTTTCTCGACACCTGCCGTGCCGGCAACCACACGGCAAACCGCGGCCCCTGCGAGATCGATGCGATGGTCAACAGCCTGGCGAGCGCGAAGGACTGCGTCGTGTTTACCTCCTCCTCGGAGCCCCAGCTTTCGCTGGAAGACGGTGCCTGGAACAACGGCGCCTTCGCCAAGGCGCTGGTGGAAGGGCTCGACGGCCAAGCCGATCTGTCGCGCGACGGCATCGTGACGATCGCGGAAATGGAGGTATGGCTCGGGGAACGGGTGAAGACGATTACTGGCAACCGCCAGACACCCACGATCACCAGACATCCCTCCGCCCCGCGATCCATGCCCATTGCGGTCACGCGTTGACGGGAGGTCAATGGTGCTGAAGTCCGATGCCAGTACGACGCTGGCCAGATGGACAAACTCTCCCCAACAAGTTTTACTCAAACCAGATCGATCGGGCGTGGGCCCCGTGTTCCCGGCGGTAACTGCCCACGCCGACCTCCTCCTTGGAGCGCCCTGCATGCACCACCACCCAGCCCCGCAGATCCCGCCTGCCTACCCGCCCGCTTCGCGCCTGCGCCGGGCGGTCGCAGCGCTGCTCACTGCATCCGTGAGCCTGTACGCCGCGCTCTCCACCGCGGCTGAACCTGCTACGTCGCCGCTGCTTCGTCTGGACCCAGGCGAGCACACGGCCACCATCAATCGCATCGCTACCGACAAGGATGGCCGCTGGCTGGTGACCGCCTCCATCGACAAGACCGCCCGAGTCTGGAACCTGGTCACAGGTCAGATCTCCGTCACCCTGCGCGTACCGCAGGGACCAGGCAACGAAGGCAAGCTCTACGCCGTAGCGCTGTCACCCGACGGGACGACCGTAGCGGTGGGGGGCTGGACCGGCCATGATTGGGATGGATCACACAGCATCTACCTCTTCGACCGCATCAGCGGTCGCCTGCTGCGCCGGCTCGACGGGCTTCCCAAGGCAGTGCTCGACCTGGCGTTTTCCCCTGATGGCCGACGGCTAGCTGCGGCACTGGCGTCAGGAGGCATCCGCCTGTTCGACGCGGTCAATGGCCGCCTGCTCGACGAGGACTCGGCCTACGCCAAGGCAAGCGCGAGCGTGGACTTCTCCCCCGATGGCCGTCGCCTGGTGGCCACCTGCGAAGACGGCGAGCTGCGCCTGTACGAGATCACCGGAAGCGGCCTGCGCCTGAAAGCCCGGCGCGCGGCTGCGGGCGGCCAGGACCCTTTCTTCGCCCGATTTTCGCCCGATGGGCGCCGCATCGGCGTGGGGTTCAAGGACAAGGCGGCCGTAATGCTGCTCGACGGCGAAACGCTGGTTGCGCTGAGCAGTGCCGACACCACAGACCTAAACAAAGACAGGCACCTGGGCACGATCGCCTGGTCGCGTGACGGCGCGTGGCTTTTCGCCGCTGGACAGGCGCAGCGCGACGGGAAGTGGTTCATCCGCCGCTGGCCCGTAACCGCCTCCGGCACCGGCGCCCCCGATGACTGGCTGGTGGCCGACAGCACCATTTTCGACCTCGCCGCCTTGCCCGGCGGCCGGTTGGCGTTCACGGCGGGTGAACCCACCTGGGGCATGCTCGACGCCAATGGCCAGAGACGGTGGTATCACGCAGCCCTTGTGGCGGACTTCCGCGATAACCGGAAGGGCTTCACTCTCTCGGCCGATGGCACGCGAGTGGGCTTCGCCTATACGTACGGTGGCGTATCCCCCGCCACTTTCGACACCTCCGCCCGGACTCTGCTCGCTGGCGCGTCCGAGGGCCTGAACCCTCCCCGTTTCAGTGCCCCAGGTGTCGAGGTCAAGAACTGGATGAAAGGCTTCGGCCCCACCCTGAACGGCACCCCGCTCACCCTTGACCAGAACGAGAGGTCCCGCAGCCTTGCCCTGGTCCCGGGGGCCGGCGGTGGCCCTGGCGGCTTGGTGCTTGGAACAGAATGGAACCTACGCGCGTCAGGCATGGATGGCACGGAACGCTGGAAACAAGCGGCTCCCGGCGTGGTCTGGGCTGTCAACGCGTCGGCCGACGGGCGCTGGGTGGTGGCCGCCTATGGAGATGGCACCATCCGCTGGCATCGCGCCGCCGATGGCGCGGAACAGCTTGCCCTGTATCCGCATCCGGACCGAAAGCGCTGGGTGCTCTGGACGCCATCGGGCTACTACGACGCCAGCCCTGGTGCCGAGGATCTGATCGGCTGGCACGTCAACCGCGGCAAGGACCGTGCAGCCGACTTCTTCCCAGCCTCGCGTTTCCGGGCCGCTTTCTACCGCCCCGACGTGATCGCCGCGGTGCTCGACTCCACTGACGAGGCAACGGCGCTCGCGCGCACCGGAAGCGAAGGCGGTCGCCGAACTCTGGGCGTGGACATCACCCGAATCCAACCTCCGGTAGTGCGCATAGCAAGTCCCGCTGACCAGGCGCCATTCTCGCAGTCGCGGGTGACGCTTGCCTATCGCGTAAGGACGCTAGCCGATGCGCCGCTCACCGGCGTGAAGGTGCTGGTGGATGGCCGTCCGCTGGAGGAAGCCCGCGGGCTTCGCCCGCGCCCCACGACAGCCGGTCCGCTCCAGGATGGCGAGCAGGAATACCGTATCGAAGTCAACCTGCCCGCGCGCGACCTGATCCTGTCGGTGATCGCCGAGAACAGGCACGGCACCAGTGCCGAGAGCAGTGTGCGAATGACCTGGGCCGGCGCCGCACCCGCGGACATACTCAAGCCCCGACTGTATGTGCTGGCGATTGGGGTGTCTCGCTACGGCATAGCTGACCCGCTGGGGTTCGCGGACAAGGACGCGCGCGACGTGGCAGCCGCCTTCAGCCGGCAGAAACAGCTGTTCCGCGAGGTCATCGTGAAGGTCCTCCCCAATGCCACCAGCGCCGAACTTCTCGAAGGCCTGGAATGGCTACGCGACATGGCGACGGCCAACGACATCACGGTCTTCTTTTTCGCTGGCCACGGCGTGAAGGATCGCGACAACGACTTCTACTTCCTGCCGCGCGAGGCAGATCCGGCGAAGCTGCGCCTAAGTGCAGTGCCTCACTTCGATGTACGGAAAACACTGCGCGCCCTGCGCGGCAAGGTATGGGCCTTCATCGACACCTGCCATGCGGGGACCTTCGCGGGCACGCGCGGCATGCTGGGTGACATCAACAGCGTGGCCAGCGACCTTGCGGACGCGGACAACGGCGTGATTGTGTTTGCTTCCTCCACCGGTCGCCAGCAATCGCTCGAGAACGCCGACTGGAACAACGGCGCTTTCACCAAGGCGCTGGTCGAAGGGCTCGACGGCCAGGCCGACTACTCGCACGACGGCGTGGTCACCGTCGCGGAAATGGAGGTCTGGCTAGGCGAGCGAGTGAAGAACCTCACCGGCAACCGACAGACGCCCACCACCACCAAACCCCCCTCTACCCCCGACATGCCCCTTGCGCTCGTACGCTAACCGTCAACGACATGTCGCCGGACACCTCACTTCCGACGCCCCGATGCAGGTGATCAACTGGCGGAAGGTGCACGAGTCACGACAAGCCGGGCCATCAGGGCGCCGGCCGTCGTGCATGTTTTGCATGCGGAGCTGGGATTCCTTCGTTTCGTTCAGGATGTCACCGGCTTGTAACCGCTGTCCGGCGACTCCCGGCACACCTTGGAATTGATCTTCTCGCTCTTTGAAGCATCCGCGAGTTCCTCTTCCATATCGACGCACTCACGATTTTTAGATTGGTCGACATACTTCTTGCTTGGCGTCACGCTTCCCTTGAGCGTCGGGTCGGTTGGTTCGCTGTAGCTTTGATTCGTGCCCTTCTCCGCTGCAGCGACCAATGCGGCCTCACGCTCCTTCTTTCCACCTTCCTTCAGCTTCCCGAAGATAGTGTCCGTCAGCGCCTCGCAAAAGGCCGGCGCAGCCAGAAGGGCTGCGATCTCGTAGCCGCGCTCGCGCACCTTGATCTGTTCCGGACTCAAGTTGAGCCGCGTCCCATCGTAGTTTGCCAATGCCTTGGCACCAAGACCGACCACCGCGGTACAAGCACCTTTTGACATGCCTGCGCAACCCGGCAACGCGAATGCCACAACCAACGCAGCGACGGCAATCCTCATCAGACCCTCCCGGTAGGCTGTTCGGCAATCATGCGATGCAGGCGAACAGCAGCTAAAAAACAGTCATAAAACACACCAAAAATCGACAGCCTCGCGGCCCACCCATCCTTCTTCCCGCCCATCCGGCAGTTGCTATTTCGCCGTCACGATGAAAGGCGGCTTGACATCCACCATCACTTCTCGACTTTCCGATATTTACCACCTGGCAGTGACCGGCACATCGTGGTAGCGGTCTTCTCACTACTTGACGAGTACCTGAATCCGTGACCTCACCTCTGTAATCACGCACCCTGA
>JANXSB010000636.1 GCA_025352865.1 Chthoniobacter sp.
AGCGCAAAACTGGCCGCCGCGCTGAGCGATGACGACGTGGACGAAATCGGCATGACCATAGCCTACCTAAAGCGCGCGCTGAAAGCCGTGATGACCGCGCTCGAAGCCTCCGTGCAGCTTCGCAAGGAAGTGTGCCTCGACCCGGAAAAATACGCCACGCTCAACCAGCGGCTCTTCCAGATTCGCGACGGCATCATCCTCCTCATGGGCGAATACCGCTCCGAGTGGAGGCGGCGTTACGATGGCGAATAGCGGCGCTTTTTCAGCCCGCAAAAATTCCCGCAACTCGCGGTGAATGAAACCATGAACGCGCCGTCAAACCCCGTGCTCACGCAGGCCGAACCCGCCGCCGAAGGACCGGATGACCTCGATTTGGTCGCCCGCTCGCAGGCTGGCGACACCTCGGCTTTCAATGAGCTCGTCACCCGCTACCGCAGCCGCGCCTTTTCCATGATTTACCAAATGACCCGCAACGAACAGGACGCATGGGATCTCGCCCAGGACGGCTTTGTGAAGGCGTGGAAATCCATCGGGCGCTTTCGCGGGCAGTCGTCGTTCTACACCTGGCTCTACCGCATCCTGATGAACGTGACCATCGACTCGCTGCGGCGGAAGCGCATCGCCAGCGGGACCGAGTTTGACGACGCCATCGGGCTCCGCCAGATCGAGCCCGGCGCGGCCACCGCCCCGCGCGCGGAGATGCAGCCCGCGGAGAAAATCTCGGACAAGGAAATCCGCGAACGCATCGACGCCGCCATCGCCAAGCTCTCGCCTGAGCACCGCACGGCCATCGTCATGCGCGAGATCGACGGGCTCGAATACTCCGAGATCGCCGAGCAGATGGACTGCTCGATCGGCACCGTCATGTCCCGGCTTTTCTACGCCCGCAAAAAACTCCAAGCCCTGCTCAAAGACGTCTATGAAAACATTTGAAGAACGCTTCACCGCCTGGGTCGATGGCCAGCTCACCGGCCCTGATCTCTCCGATTTTGAAAAGGAACTCGCCGCCCATCCCGAAGCCGCCGCCGAGCGCGCGGAAGCGCGGAAACTCGGCGACCTCCTCCGCGCGCAACCCGCGCCGAAGCTCGGCAACGCGGACTTTTTCAACCACCAGCTCATGCAGCGTATCGCCGCCGAAACGCCGCGCACCGCAGAGCCGGTGAAAGCGCGCGGCTGGTTCTGGTCGCTGCCGCGGCTGGCCTTCGCGGGTGCCGCGTGCCTCGTCATCGCGGGCGGACTTTTCAAAACACTCATCCCGGCCGCGGTGCCGCCGGGCGAGAAGTCGAAGTACTACGCGCAGGTCGTCGAGGCGTGGCCTGCCGATCCGAGCATTTCCGCGACGACGGTCTATAATCCCAAGGACAACGTCACCGTCGTCTGGCTCGACGGGCTCGACTACATCCCCGCCACCTACGCGCTGAAATAAACCCATGCGCCTCCCCGCCGCTCTCCTGGTCTTCGCCTTCGCCGCCCGCACCTTTGCCGCCGAGGGCGAAACGGCCATCGCCGTCTCCGGGACGAGCGCGGTGCCCGCGGCGAAAACCGTCGCCGTGGACAAAATCTGGAGCGCCGTCGTCCTTGCCACGAATCCACCCACGCCCAAAGACGCGCCGCCCGAACTGCGCGAGTTCACCACGCGACTGAAGCGCGTCTTCGGCTACAGCCAGTTCGAACTCATCGGCGCGGCCTCCGAAAAAATCGACGAGCAAAACGAAAGCTGGCTCGTCCCCAGCCAGAGTTTCTGGCTCAGCGTGAAAGCGCGCCGCGCCGTCTCCAAAGAAGCCCGCGGCGGCTACCTGCTCAATCTCCAGCTTTTCCACGACAAACGCCCCCTCCTCGAAACCGAAGCCAAGCTCGCGCCCGGCAGCCCGATCTTCATCCGCGGCCCCGAGTACGGCCACGGCCAGCTCATCATCGTCCTCCAGGTGCAGCGGTAAGCCGACCAGGCACCTCGACCGCGTCGCGAATCAATGCCTGACGCGGTAGCGGAGGAAACATTCGCCGCCGATGACTTCCATTTTTTTCAGCGTGAGCGGGACGGAGGCGGCGAGAAACGCTCCAGCCAGGCCGGTGAGGGTGGGTGCGCGTTCGCCGCCGAAGATGCGCGGGCAGAGGGTGACGTGGAGTTCATCGACGAGGCCGGCGGTGAGGAGGGCGCGGAAGATTTGCGCGCCGCCTTCGCAGACGAGGCGCCGCACGCCGTAGTCGGCGCGGAGGGTGGCGAGCATCGCGGAGAGATTTACGGACGGGCTCTCGTCCAACCACAGGTCAGCTTTCGCGGCGAGCGCGGTGCGGGTGCGGGCGGGCATGCGAGTGGTGGAGAAGATGACGATGGGCGAGAAGGTTTTCGTGAAAAGGCGCAGTGCGGGATCAATGCGACCCGAGTTCGTGAGCAGGACGCGGAGCGGGTATTCGGACTGGCCGCGCGCGGTGCGGGCGGCGCGGAGGGCGGCGTCGGGCAGGCCCATGCTCATGTTGTCGGCGGCGATGGTTTTCGCGGAGACGAGCACGGCGTCGCACTTTGCGCGGATTTCCACGAGCCGGCGCTTGTCGCTCTTCGATGAAAAATCCGCCGGCGTGCCGCGCCGCGTGGAGATGCGGCCGTCCCACGTCAGCGCGAAGTTTGCGGTCACAAATGGGCGCGTGGGTTTCGGCATCAGCGCTTTTCTTTCGCGGCGGTTTCGAGCGCGATCTCCTCCTCGGCGACGGTGTGCTCGAGAGTGGAAACCGCGGCGCGCATCTCGCGCATGCGGGCGTGCTCGGAGGGGCGGTAGAAAAGGTAGAGCAGCCCGCCGAGCAAGCCCCAGACAAGGTTCAGCGCGTAGCCGGTGGTGGACATGACGGCGGCGACGGCATCGGTCACGCCGCAAAGATCGCCGAGGAAAATCTGGAAGAGTTTCTCGCGCACGCCGAGGCCACCGACGCTGATCGGGAGCGCGGTGAGGGTGTTGATGACCGGCATGATCGTGCAGAATTTGCCGAAGCTCGGGACGCTGCTGGCGGCGCTGAATGACGCGGCGGCGCAGTAGAACATCGCGAAGTAACCGAGATGCGCGCCGAGCGAGAGGACGAAGGCGGCGGCGGACGGCTTCCACGCGCGGCCGTAGAGATTGTAGGCGAGCGCCAGCTCCGCGAATTTGTCGCGTCCGGGGAAGCGCGCGGGGAGCCGGTGGATGAGGCCGAAGCCGGTGAGGAGAAACGAGACGCCCAGCCCGGCGAGGCTGGCCCCGAGGATGGCGAGCGCCGTCCAAATGTATTTCAGCGCGTCGGGCGAACTGAGCAGCCAGTGCCATTGCGCGGCGATGAGCACGCCGGCCATGGCGATGAGCGCGAAGAGCCCGATGAGCCGATCGACGAGCACGGAGAGCAGCGCCGGCGCGCGTTTGCCCGGCGTTTCCTTGAGCAAATAAAACACCTTCACGACATCGCCGCCGGTGCCGCCGGGGATGACGAAATTAAAGAACACGCCCACGAGCAGCAGCATGAAGACACGCGCCCAGCTCAGCGCGATGCCCTGCACGCGGAGCAGGAGCTGCCAGCGGACACCGGCGCAGATCTCCACCAAGCCGTACGCCGCGAAGCCGGCGAGGAGCCAGCCGCGATCCGCCTTGCCGAGCGCGCGGGCCATCTCCGCGCGCTTCGCGGGATCGTGGAAGACGGCGAACAGGATGCCGACGGTGACGAGCACCTGGAGCGTGGTGAGGGCGGCCTTTTTCAGACGGGTGGGCGGGTTGGGGAAGTGGGCGAGGGATGTTGATGGAAAAGCTCCGCACCGATGTCACGCCATTCCGGGTTGATGGTCGCGATGAGCGCCTCCTTCTTCGCGCGAGTCCAACCTTTCAATTGCTTCTCCCGCGCGATGGTGGCGGGTCGGATAAACTTCGTAGTAGATGAGCACCGCGAGATTGTATCGACGGGTGAAACCGGAACCCTCGCCGCGGCTATGCTGCCACACTCGTGATTGCAGATCGTTCGTCACGCCGATGTAGAGCGTGGTGCGGCGCTCGTTGGTGACGATGTAGATGAAGAGGTCTTTCATCAAACGTGGGACGGTCCAAAAACCGCGGTCATCCTGAGCGGAGTTTTCTCCCGGCTTTGCGGGAGAAAACGGAGTCGAAGGATCCCGTCGATTCTCCGGCGATATCGCTGGTATTCCACGGGTTCCTTCGACTGCGCTGCGCCCGCCTTTCCGCCTCCGCTTCGCTCAGGATGACCGTAATGGGAGGATGGTCGGATATTCACGCGCCGAATTTCGCCACCCACTTGTCGCGCGATTCGATGATCTCCTCGCGCGTGCGGCGCGGGCTCATCTCGAAGACGTAGAGCGTGTCCTTCGGGAGAAACGCCAGCAGCTTCTCGTACTCCACGTCGCCGGTGAAGGGCGCCATGTGGTCGTGCCCTGGATACGCCGTGTCATGCAGATGGCAACCGATGAGGCGCGGCGCGATCGTCTGCATCCACTCGGCATGATCGAGGAAGCCGAGGTTGTGCTTCACCTGCACGTGGCCGAAGTCGTGCCAGTAGCCGACGTGCGGGACGTTGAATTCATTGAGCACCTCGATCATTTCGCGCTCGCTCGGAATCTCCTCAAAGCTGTGCCGGCTCTCCACGCCGAGCTTCACGCCCTTTTTCTCCGCATGCTCGGCCACGCGGGCGAGCGTCTCGCGGGCGCGCTGGAAATACGGCGGAGCCTGCGCCTCGCGCTTGCGCACGCACTCCAGCTTTTCTTTCACAAAGCCGCGCGAGTTGCCGAGCCCGACCTCGGTGAGACGGAGGAGTTTTTCCGTGTAGTCGTCGAGCGGAGTGCGCCCGAGATGCAGCACCACGAACTGCGCGCCGAGCCGCGCGGCGAAGTCGATGGTCTGGAACGAATGCTTCAGCGCGCGGTCGCGCTCGCGGGCGTCGGGCGCGGAGAATTTGTAGCAGTCCGGCGAGGCGCGGGTGATCTCGATGGGGAGCGGGCAGAAATTGTGCAGGCTGGTGAACTTCACTTTGCCCGCCTCGTACATTTTCAAAATGCCGTCCATGAGCGAAAGGCGGATGCCGTGGCCGAGTTCGATGCGCTCGAAGCCGAGGTCGAGCAGTTCGCGGCACATGACCGCGCCATCGGTGTGGCGCGAGGAGTTCCAGCAGGTCGAGATTGAAAGCACGGCGCAGTTTATCGGCGATGGGCGTGCGGCGGGCAAGACGGGAGCGCGCGTTTGGGTGGGTGGGTTGAAAAAACCGCGTCACCGGCGGGGCAGCGCACCAGTTTTTTGGGACAGGATTACAGGATTTGGAGGATGGCCGGGATGGATTCGAGTCGGAATCCTGTCCCATCCATCGAATCCCGTAATCCTGTCAAAAAAACTCAGGGCGGCTACACCTTCACCGCATCGAGTTTCCAAATCTCGCGGGCGTATTCGGCGATGGTGCGGTCGCTGGAGAATTTGCCCATGCGGGCGGTGTTGAGGATGGCCATACGCGCCCAAGCGGCGCGGTCTTTGAAGGCGGCATCGACTTTCACATGGGCGTCGCTGTAGGCGCGGAAGTCGGCGAGGCAGAGGTAGGGGTCGTGGTGGAGGAGCGAGTCGCGGAGCGGGTTGAGGATGCCGGGTTCGTCTGGGGTGAAGTAGTTGCTGCCGACCCAATCGACGCAGGCGCGGAGTTCCTCGTCGGCGTCGTAAAACTCGTGCGGCTTGTAATGCTTTTTCACGCGGGCGGCGACTTCCTCGACGGTCATGCCGAAGATGAAGATGTTCTCTTTCCCGACCTCCTCGAGAATCTCCACGTTTGCGCCGTCGAGGGTGCCGATGGTGAGCGCGCCGTTGAGGGAAAGTTTCATGTTGCCGGTGCCGCTGGCTTCCTTGCCGGCGGTGGAGATTTGCTCGGAAAGATCGGCCGCGGGGACGATGCGCTGGGCGAGCGAGACGCGGTAGTTCGGCAGGAAGACGACCTTGAGTTTGTCGTGGATGCGGGTGTCGGCGTTGATGACGACGGCGACGGAATTGATCGCCTTGATGATGCACTTCGCGAGGTCGTAGCCGGGCGCCGCTTTGGCCGCGAAGACGAAGACGCGGGGTGCGACCTCGAGTTCGGGGTTTTGCAGGAGGCGGCGGTAGAGGGCGAGGATGTGGAGGAGATTGAGATGCTGGCGCTTGTATTCGTGGAGGCGCTTGATTTGCACGTCGAAGAGCGCCGCAGGGTTCACGGCGACATCGCAGTGCTGTTTGATGAGGCGGGCGAGATCGATTTTGTTGGCGTGCTTCACGGCCATGAAGTCGTTCTGAAACTGCGGGTCGGTGGCGAAGGGATCGAGCGCGTGGAGCTTGCCGAGGTCGCGCTGCCAGCCGTCGCCGATCTTGCCGGTGATGAGCTGGCTGAGCCGCGGATTGCACGCGAGCAGCCAGCGGCGCGGGGTGATGCCGTTGGTCTTGTTGTTGAATTTGCCCGGATAGAAGGCGTGAAATTCGGGGAAGAGGTCGCTCTTGATAAGCTGCGTGTGGAGCGCGGCCACGCCATTGACGGAGAAGCACCCGACGACCGAGAGATTCGCCATGCGGACGTGCTGGACGTGGCCTTCCTCGATGATGGACATGGCGCGCTTTTTCCCCGAATCGCCGGGATACGCGGCCTCGACCTGTTCGAGAAAGCGCTTGTTGATCTCGAGGATGATTTGCAGATGCCGCGGGAGCACTTTCTGGAAAAGCGGCACGCTCCACCGCTCCAGCGCCTCGGGCAGCAGGGTGTGATTCGTGTAGGCAAAGGTGCGGCTCACGAGGCCCCACGCTTTTTCCCAAGTCATGCCGTGGGTGTCGTGAAAGAGCCGCATCAGCTCGACAATGGCGATGGCCGGATGGGTGTCGTTGAGCTGGACCACGACCTTCTCGGGGAAGTCCTCCCACGCTTCGTTGTCCTTGCGGAAGCGGCGGAAAATATCGCGCAGCGAGCAGGCCACGAGGAAGTATTGCTGCACGAGGCGCAGTTCCTTGCCCATGTCGTTGTTGTCGTTCGGATAAAGGACTTTCGAGATCGTTTCGCTGGCGGTTTTTTCGTGGACGGCCTCGGCGTAGCCGCCGCGGTTGAAGGCCTCGAAATCGAATTCCGCGCTCGCCTTGCACTCCCAGAGCCGGAGGTAGTTCACCGTATTGGTGCCATATCCGGGGATCGGGATGTCGTAGGGAATGCCGATGAGTTTTTTCGTGCCGGTCCAGCGCGGGAGATAACTGCCGCGGTCGTCGAAGACGTTTTCCACATGACCGTAGATTTCGACCTCGCTGGTGTGCTCGGGGCGGACGATTTCCCAAGGCGTGCCAAATTTCATCCACTCGTCCGGCAGCTCGACCTGATGGCCGTTGCGGAAGGTCTGCTTGAAAAGCCCGTACTGGTAATGGATGCCGTAGCCGATGGCCGGGAGATCGAGCGTGGCCAGCGAATCGAGGAAGCACGCGGCGAGACGGCCGAGGCCGCCATTGCCCAAGGCCATGTCGTATTCCTCCAGCCGCAGCACCTCCACGTCGAAACCCATCTCCTGCAGGGCGTGCTCCATTTCCTCAAACACGCCGGCGCTGTAGAGGCTGTTGGAAAAAAGCCGCCCCATGAGGAACTCCAGCGACATGTAATAAACGCGCTTCACGTTCCGCCGATGATGCACGCCCTGCGTGGCGATCATGCGCTCGATGATGACGCTCTGCACCGCTTTCGAGGTGGCCAGCCACCAGTCGCGCTTCGAGGCGGTTTGCGCATCACGGGCAAGGCTGAACTTCAAGTGATTCTGAACCAGCGTCTTGAGGCCGGAGACGGATTTGTCGAGGCCGGATTGAAAGGAAACGGTGTCGGACATAAGCCGCCGTGTGTCAGCGGGAATGGCCGCGGACTCAAGTAAAATCAGGGCTCGGCGCGTCTTTCATGCACGCGCCGCACGCGCCTACGGCTGCACTTTCAGCGTGCCGCGCATGACGTGGCAGTGGCCGGGGAAGGTGCAGA
>JANXSB010000662.1 GCA_025352865.1 Chthoniobacter sp.
CGCCTGCGCCCGCGCCGGTGCGCAGCCGAAAGTCAGCGGGCGTGAGGCCACGGCGGCACTGGAGCTGGCGCTGGAAATCACGCGGCTGATCGACACGGCGAAATGAAGCTCTACCTCGTCGCCGGCGAAGCCAGCGGGGACGCGCGCGGCGCGGAGCTGATGCGCGCGCTCACCGCGCGCGACGCGTCGTTGGAATTCTTCGGCGCAGGCGGACGCGAGATGTGTGCACTCGGCGGGGAGCATTTCACCGAATGGGCGGACGAGGCCGTCGTCGGCCTGTGGGACGTGCTGAAAAAGTACGGCTACTTCAAAGCGCAGTTCAATCGCATGCTCGCCGACATCGCCCGCGTCCAGCCCCACGCGCTCGTCCTCATCGACTACCCCGGCTTCAACCTCCGCCTCGCGAAAGCCGTGAAGCGCGCGATGCCCGCGGTCCGCATCATTGACTACATCAGCCCGCAAGTCTGGGCCTGGAACCGCGGGCGCATCCCGAAGATGGCGCACTACCTCGACCTGATGCTCTGCATCTTCCCCTTCGAGCTCCCGCTCTACGCCGGGAGCGGCCTGCGCGCCGTCTTCACCGGCCACCCGATGCTCGATTCCCTCGCCGCCAAACGCACCGGCACCGCGCGCGACCCGCAACTCGTGGGCCTCTTCCCCGGCAGCCGCGAAAAGGAAGTGCGCAAGATTTTCCCCGTCATGGTGCAGGCCGCGCAGCGCCTGAAAACCGCGCGCCCCGAGTTGCGTTTCGAGGCCGCCGCAGCGTCGCACCAACTCGCCGACCGCATGCTCGCCACGCTGCGTCAATTTGGCGAAAGCGAAGACACCTGCCGGGTGACCGTTCGCAGCTCGCACGAGCTGATGCAGCGCGCCGCGGCGGGCATCGTGTGCAGCGGCACCGCCACGCTCGAGGCCGCGTACTTCGGCCTGCCGCTGTGCATCGTGTATAAAGTCGCCGCGCTGACTTGGATCGTCGGCAGGCAGTTGGTCAAAGTCCCCTTCCTCGGCATGCCCAACGTCCTCGCCGGCCGCGAAATCGCCCGCGAATTTCTGCAAGCCGACGCCACGCCCGAAGCGCTCGTCGACGAGACGCTCCGGCTCGTCACCGATCCCGCCGCGCGCGAACAGCTCCAGCGCGACTTCACCAGCGTCATCACCCAGCTCGGCGACCACGGCGCAGCGCACCGCGCGGCGGATGCCATCCTCACCGAACTCGCCCGCGCATGACCTCCGATTCTTAATCTTAATCTTAATCGTAATCTCCCTCCCCGTTCCGACCTCCGGTCGCGATTACGATTACGAGTAGGAGGGGGAGTGGGAACGGGCGGGGTGCGGGCGCGGCGGCGAAACACCTCCAAAAATTGCAGTCCAATTTTCCGCATTTGCCGCTGTTCCTACTCGGTAGCATCTTCCGCCCACACTCCCTATGAACCCCGACCCCTCCTGCTCCTGCTCGGACAAATATCGCCGCGAACATTCGCCTTCGCTCGACAATCTGATTTTCACCCGCCGGCAGTTTCTCGAACGCACCGGCATGGGCATGGGCGCGCTGAGCCTGGCCTCGATCCTCGGGGTGAACATGCGCGCCGATGCGGCGGGGACGGCTCCCGCGGTGGCGCTCTCGCCGCTGGCTCCGCACAAGCCGCACTTTGCCGCGAAGGCGAAGGCAGTGATCCACATTTTCGCCGAAGGCGGGCCGTCGCAGGTGGATACGTGGGATCCGAAACCGGAGCTGACGAAGTTCGACGGGAAGACGATTCCGGGGCACGACGGGCTGGCGTTCGGCTCGCCGTTCACGTTCACGCCGATGGGCAAGTCGGGCATCCCGGTGAGCTCGGTTTTCCCGAAGCTCGGCGAGTGCGTGGATGACATGGCGATCGTGCGGTCGCTGTGGACGGACATCCCGGCGCATGAGGTGGCGCAGCGGTTTATGAACACGGGCTCGCTGCAATTGCCGAAGCCGTCGATGGGTTCGTGGGTGGTGTACGGGCTGGGCACGGAGAATCAGAATATGCCGGGATTCATCACGCTCGGGGGGAAGCCGGAGTGGCGGCAGGCGTCGTTTCTGCCGGGCGTTTTCCAAGGGTGCAATGTGAACTACAACCCGAAGATGAAGCTGGATGAGGTGCTGCTGAATATCAGCAATCAGTTCAGTTCGCCGGACCGGCAGCGGCGGCAACTCGACCTCGTGCATCAGCTCAATGACATGCACGCGCTGGCGTTGCAAAAGGACGCGCAGCTCGAGGCGCGGATCGAGGCGTTCGAGATGGCTTTCAAAATGCAGACGGAGGCGACGGAGGCTTTCGACATCACCAAGGAACCGCAGTCGGCGCGCGATTTCTACGGGCCGAGCGACCTCGGGGCGAAGATGCTGGTGGCGCGGCGGCTCGTGGAGCGCGGGGTGCGCTTCGTGCAGGTCAGCGCGGGCGGATGGGATCACCACAACAAGCTCGACGAAAACCTGACGAAGAAAGCGGGCGAAGTGGACGGCCCGGCGGCGGCGCTGCTCAAGGATCTCAAGCAACGCGGGATGCTCGACTCGACGCTCGTGATCTGGGGCGGCGAGTTTGGCCGCACCGTGGTGCGCGACCGGAACGGGAACGAATTCCCCGGACGCGATCACAATGGCCGTGCGATGTGCGCTTGGATGGCGGGCGGCGGCGTGAAAGGCGGCACGGCCTACGGAGCGACCGATGAGTTCGGGTCGCGCGCGGCGGAAAACAAAGTCCACATCCACGACTTCCACGCCACGATCATGGCACTGCTCGGTTTCGATCACACGAAGCTGACGTATCGCTACAACGGCCGCGATTTCCGTTTCACCGACAACTTCGGCAACGTCGTCAAAGACCTCATCGCCTAAACCGCCATGCGCCCTCTCCTCCTCGCCGCACTCGCCGCCACGGGTGCCCCCGCGTTCGGCGCCGTCACCGCCGAGCCGACGAAAGAACAGGCCGCGTTTTTCGAGAGCAAAATCCGCCCGATCCTCGCGGACAATTGCTACAAGTGCCACAGCCTCGAAAAGGGAAAATCCAAGGGTGGGCTCACGCTCGACACCCGCGAGGGCGTGCTCAAGGGCGGCGAGGACGGCCCCGCGATCAAGCCCGGCGATCCCGCCGGCAGCCCGCTGATCAAGGCGGTCAACTACGAGGACAAAGACCTGCAAATGCCGCCCACCAAAGACGGCGGCGGCAAACTCGGCACCGCGGAAATCGCCGCGCTCACCGAGTGGGTGAAAATGGGCGCACCCGATCCGCGCAAGGACGAAGTCAAAAGCAAACTCACCGGCCTGACCGACAAAGCCCGTCAGCACTGGGCCTATCAGCCCGTGACCAAACCCGCGCAGCCCGCCGTCAAAAATCGCGCGTGGTGTCGCACTGCCCTGGACACTTTCATCCTCGCGAAGATCGAGGAAAAAGGAATGCTGCCCATGCCCGACGTGGGCAAGGAAGCGCTCCTCCGCCGCGCGACGTACGATCTCATCGGGCTCCCGCCGACGCCGCAGGAAGTGCAGAGCTTCATGGGCGACGGCTCGCCGCAGGCTTTCGCCAAAGTCATCGACCGCCTGCTCGCCTCACCCGCGTACGGCGAGCGCTGGGGCCGCTTCTGGCTCGATACCGCGCGCTACTCGGACACCATCGGCGGCGAAAAAAACGCGAAGAAAATGGACTACCGTTTTCCCTACGCGTGGACGTATCGCGACTACGTCATCAAGGCCTTCAACGACGACAAGCCCTACGACCAGTTCATCGTCGAGCAACTCGCCGCCGACCGGCTCCCCGACATCAAGCCCGACGACGCGCGCATGGCCGCGCTCGGCTTCCTCACCGTCGGCGAGCGTTTCCAAAACATGAACGATGTGATCAACGATCGCATCGACACGGTGAGCAAAGGTTTCCTCGCGCTGACCGTCGCCTGCGCACGCTGCCACGATCACAAATTCGATCCCATCCCGACGAAGGATTACTACGCGCTGCACGGCGTCTTCGCGAGCACACTGGAGCCCACGGACAAGCCCATCATCAGCATGCCGTCCGCGGAAAAAGCCGCCGATTTCCAAACGAAAGCCGCGGCGATCGAGCAGGAAAACCGCGACACCTATTACCGCATCATCGGCGAGGAAACAGCGAAGTTTCGCGCGAACCCCGGCCCGTATTTGATGATGGGCCGCAAGCGGGCCAAGAACCAGAGCGAGGAGGAACTGAAGGCGCGCATCGCGCTCATGGCCCAATACAAACTCGACCCGCAACTCGCGCAGGAAGTGGCGCGCACCGTGCGCCCGAACGATCCGGTGTTCGCGCCGTTCAAGATGTTCATGGAGCTGGATTCGTCGGAGTTTCCCGACAAGGCGGCAGGCGTGCTCGCGGAGATCGCCGAGGGCAAAGGCCGCGCGCGGAACCTGAACCCGCTGGTGGCCGCGGCCCTCAAGGACGCGAAGCCGCAGTCGCTGCAGGACGTGGCCGACATTTACGCGAAGCTTTTCGCGAGCGTGGAGCCGAAGGCGAAGGAATATCTCAAAGCTGCCGCCGCCGCGAAAACGCTGCCCGTGCCCGGCTTCGAGCCCGCGCTCGCGCAGCTCGTCGAGATGCCGTTTCACATCGACGCGGGCGGTTCGCTCGACACCGAGCACCTGCGCCTCACTGTCGGCAAATGGCCGCAGCAGATGACGAATCGCGCAGGCTTCGCCTTCGCGAAACTCAACGAACTCCAGCTCACCAACGCCGGCGCTCCCGTGCGCGCGATGATCCTCACGGACTCGCCGAGCCCGCGAAACTCGCCCGTCTTCATCCGCGGCCAGGCGGAAACGAAAGGCGAAATTGTCCCGCGCCATTTCCTCGAAGTCCTCTCGCCCGAGGGCAAGCCCGCGCCTTTCGCCAAAGACAGCAGCGGACGGCTCGACCTCGCGCACTGCATCGCCAGCAAAGAAAACCCGCTGACCGCGCGCGTCGTCGTGAACCGCGTCTGGATGCACCATTTCGGCGAAGGTTTCGTCCGCACACCCGACGACCTCGGCACGCAAAGCGAGCCGCCCTCGCACCCCCAACTGCTCGATTTTCTCGCGTCCTATTTCATGGAAAGCGGCTGGTCGCTGAAGAAGCTCCACCGCGTCATCATGCTCTCGCGCGTCTATCAGGAGAGCAGCAATACCAACCCGCAATACGAGCAGATCGACTCG
>JANXSB010000350.1 GCA_025352865.1 Chthoniobacter sp.
ACCCGAATCTCCGCTGGGGCGACCCCAGCTACATCCTGGAACCCGGCGACCCCGGCTACGTGCCGCCGCCCGTCACCCCCCCCTTTTTCACGCAGAAACCCAAAAAAACCAAAATGGCCAAATCCAACTACATCAAACAAAACGCCGACGCCTTTGCCGCCCAGCTCCGGCAGTTCAAGCTCAACCTCACCCCCTACGCCACCCTGCTCAGCCTCACCCCCGCGCAGGTCACCGCGCAGGCGGCGGATGCGGATTACTTCACCTTTGTCCTCGCCTGCCTGCTGGCCGTGCAAAACAGCGCGCAGCAGTGGTCGGGGTGGAAAGACCTGGCGCGCGGCGGCGGCAGCGCGCCAGCCACCGGCGCACCGGTGCTGCCCGTCTTTCCCACGGCGGTCGCCGCGGTGGCGCTGGGCATCGAGGTGCGCTTCCGCGCGCTCGTCCAGCTCGTGAAGGCGCACCCGAACTACAATGAGACCATCGGCGAGGCCCTCGGCATCGAAGGCTCCCAGCAGACCGGGCCGGACATGGCCACCGTGCAGGCGGATTTGAAAGTGGAGATCATCGGCACCCACGTCCACATCCCCTGGGGCTGGGGCGGCCATGGCAAATTCCTCGACTCGCTGGAAATCGAGATCGATCGCGGCGACACCCAGGGCTTCAAGCTCCTGACCATCGACACCACCCCCGGCTACAACGACAACGCCCCCTTCCCCGCCACCCCCACCAAATGGAGCTACCGCGCCATCTACCGCGTAGGCGACGGGCGCGTGGGTGTGTGGAGCGCCACGGTGAGCGTGGTGGTGGGCGGGTAGGGCGGCACTCGCGAAATTCCAACCAGCAATCCTAACCCGACAAACTCTATGAAAATGAAATCGTCAAAATCCGAAGGTCCAATCAAGGCAAACGGTATTTCCAGCCCTAAATCCATGCTGCGATCAAAGGAACCTATGAAGGCAACTTTGGCAGCAATCACTGTAGTTGCTGCGTGCAGTTGCATCACCAGCAGCGCCAGCACCCTCGCCGATCTTAATGCCGATTTTTCCATTGCTGCGCAAGGCACCAATGGCATCGAATACGGAAGCTATCTGACCCCGAACGTTGTGGTTGGCACTTTTTCAACGGCGGGCTGGGTATCCGTTACAGGGGTTCCACCGATAGGTGGGGGTAATAATTGGTGGTATGGTGGCAGTCCGGCCAACACCCCATTTCAAAGTGCGACCGCCATGCATCCCACGTTTCCGTCCCCGCTCAATCCAGCGGTGCGGCGCTATACTATCGGCTCGGCTGCAGAGCCTGCCTATACGGGAACGGTGCGCATAACCGGAAACTTCTTTGATTTGGATCCAAGCGGTGCGACCAGTGGCTTTGTAACTGTGGATGGCATCAATTTGTTTAACGTGCCTGTGCCAGATGGCGGCCCCGCGGTGCTATTCGATTTGACAGTCGCCGTCACACCCGGTTCTACGATTGATTTTGGTGTCAACGCAGGTGTGGACGCTTACGGCGACACTACGGGAATCAGCGCAATGATCTCGACTCTCTCCGGGGTAACAGCCGGAGCGGTGCCGATCACCACGGCTACACCTTTCCAAAAGGCATATATCGACGGGAGCTATTCTTCCGCAAACACCGGATTAACCTTCACTTTTCAATCCTTGGATGTGTCGCAGGGCTCGACAGCCGTCCTCGGGCCCAACGACACGCTGACCCTGACCAACGGCCCGCTGGTGATTGCACCGGGCGCGGTCTTCACGGGTAACGGACTGATCAACGGCAACGTGATTAACCACGGCTTGGTGCGCATCCCGATTGTCCGACTCGACACGGTTTCAAATATTCATGGAGGTTACACCCAGTTTATACCTCCGACTCCCGGACCCGCTCCCACCATCACTCCTGTCCAGCCGATTGTTGTCCAGCAAGACACACTCATTAGTTTCGAGGGAGGGAGCACCGGAGGCGCTGGAGGCGCTGGCGGCGGTAGCTTCAATGCGGGAAATCCCGTCGTCATTATCACTCCGAGCGTGACCAGCCCCGGAATTATTCGCCTTGCCCCGCCGCCTGCCACCGTTGGTTACGATGCGAGTTTGGAAATCACCGGCACCTTCACGCAGAGCACGACGGGCAAGCTCCGGTTATTCATTGGTGGCAATCAAAAGGGCGTCACTTACAGCCATCTCGGCGTGGGCCAGCAAATAACCCTTGAGGGTGGGATTCAACTGGTGCTCCAGCCCGACCTTTTCGGATTCCTGCCGTTTAACGGCGAGACTTTCGACATCATCGAATCCTCTACGGGGATCAGCATTCCGAACGGGTTGACGCTGGAAGATTTCGTCACGCTGAGCGGCGCGTCCTATGTGCCGAGCCTGACTCTCAGCCCGTACGTGAGCGGGATCGAAGGCGACCCGGATGCACTTGATCAGATTGCCGAACCCATTTTCACCTATGCTCTTATCAATAGCGGGAAAACCTTGCAGGCGACCTATGTAGGTTCCGTACCCGAGCCCGCGGTGGGGATGATGATACTGGCGGGCGTGACCTCGCTCCTCGGTCTCCGCCGCCGCCGACAGGGCGGGAACTCGAACATTTAGCCGGGAAATCACCACTGCGGCAAAGCCCGCGAG
Organism: Chthoniobacter sp.; assembly: GCA_025352865.1. Classification (GTDB taxonomy): domain Bacteria; phylum Verrucomicrobiota; class Verrucomicrobiia; order Chthoniobacterales; family Chthoniobacteraceae; genus Chthoniobacter. Next base: position 2,625 of record JANXSB010000350.1, read on the forward strand.
CCCTCCGGTTCGCGGGCTTTGTTTTGTCCAAAAAAAACGGGAGGGCGGGCTTCGGCCGGGCGGCGACTCACTGGTCACCATCGCCCGGCGGAAGTCCCGCCCTCCCGGAACCACCAACGAAAAGTTTTACCGAATGGTCAAGGACGTGCGCCCGCCGGTCCTGCGCGGATCCACGCTCAGCGCGAAGAGCACGCGCTCGGCGGCGTTTTTGTAATCGAACGGCGCGGCGTAACCGAAGCCCGGCGCGGTGATCGATCCCCAGCTCCCCTGTCCGCGGCTGCCGCCGGCGAGGTCGAATTCATAAAGCACATTGCCAGCCGCGCCTTTGCTGGCGTCCTTCGCGTCGGCGTAGTGATGCTTCGCCGCCACATCGGTCACGCGGACATGGATGCGGATTTTCGAGCTGCCAAAGCCCGGCCCGACCGGCCCGTTGACGCCGCGCCAGAACGGCGTGCCCGCATCGAGAACCTCGAGATTGCTTTCCACCAGCCAGCCCGTCGTCGGCGTCTCATCGTCCGCGAGCACCGCGGCGGGAGCCATTTTTTCCAGCTCCTCCTTCAGCGCTTTCGAGAACTCCGCCGGAGCCAGCGAGTGGCGGATCGCCATCTCGCCTTCATTGCTGTGATGCCCGCGGAATTTCGCCTCGTCGGCAAAAGTGCGGATGTAAATGGCGCGCGGTTTCGTGGCCCCGGTGGCGATGTCGGTGTGGGCGACTTTGACGCCCGCGCAGCCGGTGAGCGCGCAGGCGGCAGTGAGGGTGAGGAGGGTGTTTTTCATATATTGGAAAAGAGGTTTCCCCTCTCGCAATGCAGGATGCGTGCCCGCTTTGCGCGGCAAAATGGAACCGTGAAAACAGCCGGCGCGCATCCGCCCTTTGCGTCAGCGGCCGGAGAGCGAGATGCCGCGGACTTTCCGGTAAAGGGCGACCGCGTAGGTGTCGGTCATCCCCGAGACGAAATCGAGCATCTTCATCAGGCGGATGTAGGGATCGCGCGGTGCCGTGCGGTTGCGCGCGAAACTCTCCGCGGGCACTAGCGCGAGCAGTTTGCTAGTGCGGGCCGCGGCCCTTTTTCCATGCACCGCGAGATCATTGAGCGAGGAGACAAAATCGTCGAGCAATCCGCCGAGCACGGCGAAGCCAGCCGCCTCGATCTCGACGCCGCGCGCCGTGCTGTAAATCGTCTTCTTCGAGCGCTGCAAAATCTTTTCCCAAACCGCGCGCGACGGCCCGGCATCAATCAGCGGCTGGTCGAACCGGCCCGCGAGAATCTCCGGCTCATGACCGAGGAAAACCTCGGTCGCTTCGTCGATCGCCGCCCCGATGGCGACGGCCCGCAGGATTTGCACGCGGCGCGTTTCATCGTGCGCCTCGCGCAGCCGCTTCGGGTGCCGCTTCGGGGGGATCAGCGCGAGAAACGCGTCGCGCACCTGGCCGTAGCTGAGATGCCCGGCGCGCATGCCATCCTCGAAATCGACCAGCCGGTAGCAAATATCGTCCGCCGCCTCGACGAGAAACGCCAGCGGATGCCGCGCCCACCAGGCCGCGGCGGGCGTGCGCCGGAGCAGGCCGCAGTGCTCCGCCACGCTCGCGAAGTGCTCGCGCTCGCTTTGGTTGAAGCCGAATTTTTTCGCGCTCGCGCCGCGGTGGATGCCGTCTGGCACGAGCGATTCGCGCGGGTATTTCGTAAACGCGCCGAGCGTCGCGTGAGTGAGTTGGAGGCCGCCGGGATTGTCCGGCATTTGCAGCCGCGTGATCAGCCGGAAGCCCTGCGCGTTGCCCTCGTATCGCTCGATGTCCGCCCGCTGCGCCGCGCTCAATCCCGCGCCCGCCACCGCTGCAACCGCCGACGTTTGAAACCAGTGCCGGATCGCGTCCTCGCCGGAGTGGCCGAACGGCGGATTGCCGAGATCATGCGCCAGCGCCGCGGCGTGGACGATCTCGCCGAATTCCGAACCATGCTGCGCGAGCCCGTGCCGCTGCGAAATCACCGCGCCGACCCGCGCCCCGAGTGAGCGCCCCACGCTCGCCACCTCCAGCGAATGCGTCAGCCGCGTCCGCACATAGTCATTGTCCGCCAGGGGAAAGACCTGCGTCTTGTCTTGGAGCCGCCGGAACGCCGTCGAAAACGTGAGCCGGTCCGAGTCGCGCCGAAACTCCGAACGCGCCGGATCGTGCGGGCGCGGCTTGCCGTCTTGGCCGAGGTGCCTGGCGCAGAGGAGTTGGTTCCAGTCCATGCTCATGCCTTGGGATTTAGTCCACGAAAGACACGAAAAGCACGAAAACAGAACATCCCCTTTCGTGTCCCTTCGTGCCTTTCGTGGACATCAAAAAAACTCACGGTTGTTTGGCGGCGGTGCGTTGAATGAAAAACTGGAACACCAATTCAACGAGTAGCAACACCACCGCCGCGAGGATGAACCAATGAAAGACCGGCTTGCCGAGGATCAGGTTTTCAAAATCCTCGCGCCCTTGGACGAAGAATCCGCGCTGGCCTTTCTCGTTCAGTTGCTCCGGCAAAAGCGCACGGTCGATTGGCCGCAGATCGCTTTCGTCCGGCGGCGGATTGACTGCGTAGGCGTGCAAAAATTTGTTCGAGCGCATCGTGTAGAAACCGATTTCCTCCGGCACAAACGAGATGCCGATGCGCTCGCCCAGCGCCTCCGCTTTCACCTCCAGCGGCTCGCCCGTCGGCCTGCGCACAGGATTCGCCGCCAGCTCGCTTTTCCACACTTCGTCCGTCACCGGCTCGCCGATGAGCGATGAAGTGGGCAGCGGTTCGTCGCTGGTAATATTCTTCACGATCTCCTGCATCCACGCGGGAAAGATGCGCTGGCGGGCGAGGTTGCTGGAAAACTCGCTGACCGAAAAGTTCAGCAGCAGGAGCGTGCCCAGGCCGTGGTTCAGGCTCGCCATCGCCGGCGTGTCGTCGGCGTAGGTGAGCAGGATGTTGCCCGCGCCGGTCGAGCCCGCGTCGTAGATGTCGTAGAATTCCAGCAGCGCGAGGTTCTGCCGCATCGGCCCGCGGAAGAGCCGCAGGTAGCGCGATTTGAAATCGCCCTTGATGATCTGCTGCGCGCCCGTGCCCACGCTCTTCGCCACACGCCGCCCGCCGAGCTTGAGTGGTAGCGGGTTCCCGGCCATCGCCTTCTCCAGTGCGGCGAGATTCGCGGCGTCGTTTTCGCCATCCAGAAACCAGACCACGCCGCCGCCGTTGAAAATGAAATCCGCCACGAGCTTGCACGCCGCATCGGTCAAGCGTCCGGTGCGCGTGAAGAAAATCTTCTTCACCGCCGCGAGCTTCGCACTCGTCACGCCCGCTGCCGCGACCTGCTCGGGCAGCAGCGAGCCGGCGAGATCGTCATACGGATTCAGCGCTGTCTTGAGAAAAAGCGTCGCGTCTTTTTTCGGATCGGACGCGTCGGAGACGATGAGGATGCCTTCCTTTTCCATGACGGGGATGGTGAGGAAAAAACGGTCGTCGAGCGCGAGATCGTCGGGCGTGATGCTGATCTCGCATTGGTGCAAACCGGGCCCACCGGGCGGCACGGGCAGCATAACTTTGGCCGTGCTCCACGGAGCGACGGCGACCTCCTTTTCAAAACTCGTGCGGCCGTCGAGCACGACTTTGAGCGGCTCCTGCATCGGCGTGTCGCGGAAGTTTCCGACCTCGACTTCGAGCGTCACCGTGTCGCCCGCGAGCACCTGCGTCTGGCTGATCGACGCGCCGAGAATCGCGCGGTTGTCGCGGTTCGGCGGGGCGCAATCGACGAAGAACATCCGCGCCGCCGGCGGCAGTGCGGTGAAATCGACGTTCGCCCAGTTCCGGCGCTGGAAGTCCGATAGATAGTAGATCTCCGGGCTGCCTGCACTCTGCGCGAGCAGCCGCGCGGCGAGCGCATTCGCGTGGCTGAAATCCGCGCGCGTGAAGCCCGCCTTCATCTCGGCGACGAAGCGTTTCGCGTCCGCGTGATTGCGCGAAAACTCGAAGAAGCACGATTTCGGGGACTGCCCGGCGGCAATGACATTCACCGTGTCGTCCGCGCCGAGCGTGGCGAGGATTTTGTCCGCCTCGCTCTCCGCACGCTGCCGGCTGCCCACTCCCCCGCCCTTGTGCTCCATGCTCAGCGAGTGGTCGATGATGAGTAGTACCGCGCGCCCCGCTGCCTTGTCCGATGCCGAGCCGAAACGCGGTAGTAGCGGTTTCAAGAACGCGAGCAGCAGCAGGAGGACAAACAGCGTCCGCAGCGCGAGCAGCAGCAGATGCCGCCAGCGGAAAATCCGCGACCGCTGCGCGATGGTCTCGCGGATGTGCTTCACCGACGAAAACTCGAACAGCCGCGGAAAGCGCAGGTTCAGCACATGGATGAGCAGCGGCAGACCCGCGAGCAACACGAGGCCGGGGAGAAGCGCGGAGTTGAGAAAAGTCATCGCGTGCTTTCGTTTTTCCCGCGGAAGCCGAGATACGCCTCGATCGCGTCTAGATACGGGCGCTGCGTGTCGATGAGCCGGTGCTGGATTTGCCGCAGGTCGGCTTCGCGCGCGAGGTCGGCGACGAGGCGCTGCATGTTCGCCTGATACTGCGCACGGATTTCCTCGGGATCGACCTGCACGGTTTCCGCCGTTTCGAGATCGACGAACTTCGCCGCATTGAAAGCGGGCAGGTTCATCTCGTCCGGGTCGGTGACTTGCAGTAGCAGGATTTCAAACTTCCGATGCACGAACTGCGCGAGCGTGTCGAAGAGCGCGGCGGTGTCGTCGAGAAAGTCGGACAGGATCACGATGCGCCCGCGCTTTTTGAACAGCGCATTACACTCCCGCACCGCCTCGGCAATCCCCGTCGTGCGCGCCGGCCGCACGCGCTCCAGCTCCGTCACGAGCTGGTGCAGATGCCGCCGCGTGCCGCCGGGCGCGAGGAATTGCGTGACCTTTTGCGCGAAGAGCACGAGCGCGGCTTTGTCGCTCTGCGCCATCATCAGGTAGGCGAGCGCGGCGGCGATCTTCGCGGCGACGATGAATTTCGACGCCCGCTTTTCGCCCGCGTAGCGCATCGAGCCGCTGGTATCGACCATGAGATACACGGTCATGTCCGTCTCCTCCTCAAACTGCCGCAGATACAGCCGCCGCGTGCGGCCATAGACGCGCCAGTCGAGGTGCGCCAGGTCGTCGCCCGGCACATATTCCTTGTAGTCCGCAAACTCCGCCGCCGAGCCGCGGTAGGGCGACTTGTGCTTCCCCGCGTAGTAGCCCTCGACCGTCGCCTTCGCGAAGACGAGCAGGTTTTCGAAACGCTCCAGCTCCTGCAAATTGAGCAGAAGCGGCGGCGGTTCTGACGCCCCGCGATTGCGCATTTGCAGCAGGCTCGCCGCCGCCGCGCTCACGCCGGCTGTCTTGGGAAGCGGCGGGGGATTCATGCGCGGAACAATGAGGCGGTCACAGTGCTGGTGAATAGCCGCTCCCCCCGCCAATGGAAAGACGCACGCGGAGCTTTGTTTCCGCCCGTCGGAGGGTAGTCAGCCGTCGAAAACGCGGACCAGCGTACTTGGCAACAGACTCGAAGGGCCGCTTCAGCGTTCGTTTCCAAACATCCTCTCACCCGACAGTTCCTCGATCTCCTTCGCCAGTTCCTCCGCCTGACTTTCCAGCACCGCCACTTCCTTCTCCAAAGCCTCAACCTGCCTGCGCACCGTCTCGTCGAAAAACGCCGGGGTCCGGGTCGTCAGCCGGTGCAGCTCGTAATCGGGACTCTCCTTGAGCGCGTTGCCCGCCTCCAGCACGCGGAGGACTTCCAGTT
>JANXSB010000051.1 GCA_025352865.1 Chthoniobacter sp.
TCGTCGATTCGCAGCCGCGGTGGGAGTTCCGCTACCTGCGCAACGCGCTCATGCGCGACCCCGGCGTGGCGATGAACTCGGTGCTTTATCACCCGGCGATTGGCGCGGGTGAAGGTGCGGGCTATCTCAAGGAGTTCCCGGCGAAGCGCGAGGATTTGCAAAGCTACGACGTGATTTTCCTCGGCGATGTCGGCGTGGGCGGCGGCATGCTCACGCCGGAAAATGCGACGATGCTCCGCGGACTCGTGGAGCAGCAGGCGAGCGGCGTGGTCTTTCTGCCCGGCGCGCTGGGGCGGCAGAAAACGCTCGCGGATTCGGCGCTCGGCGACCTCGTGCCGGTGGAGACGGATTATGCGAAAGGCACCGGCTTCGCGAGCGGCGCGGAAGCCCGGCTGGAGCTGACTTTCCGCGGACGCGACCACTGGCTGACGATGCTCGCGACCGACCCCTCGGCGAATCAGGCGGTGTGGCGCGGGCTGCCGGGATTTTATTGGTACGCGCCGGTGGTGAAGGCGAAGCCGGGCGCGGAGGTGCTCGCCGTCCACGAGGCCGCGCGGAATGCGAGCGGGCGCATCCCGCTGCTCGTCACGCGCAGCGCGGGCAATGGCAAGGTGCTCTACATGGGCACCGACTCCGCGTGGCGTTGGAGGAAGGGTGTGGAGGACACATATCACTACCGGTTCTGGGGGCAGGTGGTGCGGTGGATGGCGCATCAGCGGCATCTCTCGCAGGACGAAGGCGTGCGCTTTTTCTACACACCGGAGACGCCGAAGCGCGGCGACAAAGTGCGGCTCAACGCGACCGTGCTCGACAAGCTCGGCATCCCGATCAGCGAGGGAAAAGTGGCCGTGACGCTGACCGCGCCGAGCGGGACGAGCGAGACGATCGAGCTGGCGGCGGAGAACGTGGAGTGGGGCGTGCATACGGGAATGTTCATTCCGCGCGAGGGCGGGAAATACGACGTGGAGGTGAAGTGCGAAAGCGCCGGGCGGCATTTGAAAACGCAGCTCACGACGACGGTGCCGACGCTCGAAAAAACCGGCCTGCCCGCGAAGCTCGACGTGATGCGCGAAATCGCCGCGCTGACCGCGGGCAAGTACGGCGGGCCGGGCGATCTCGCGCAGATGGTCAGCGGGCTGAGCCTGCTGCCGGAGCGCAAGCCGGAGGAGCAGCGCTTCCGGCTGTGGTGCGATCCGTGGTGGTGCGCGGCGCTGCTGGGATTGCTCACGCTTTACTGGGTCGGGCGGAAGATCGGAGGACTCACATGATCCTCTGGCCGTTCAAATGAAACATTTCCCCCGTTCGTATTCCGCATAAACTCCTCACCGCCATGAACTCGATCACTTTGCCTGATTCGTTGGTCACGCAGCTCCGCGCTTATGAGGGCCGGCTGCGAAAAATGGAAACGCTCGCCGCATTCGGGGGCGGGCTCGTCGGACTCCTGACCACCTTCGTCCTGCTCTTTGTGGCCGACCGTTTCGTCGATACGCCGCGCGTGGCGCGCGTGATCCTCACGCTCAGCGGCGGCGCGCTCGCGGCGTGGTTTGCGCAGGCTTGGGCGGCGCACTGGCTGTGGAACCGGCGCGGCCCGGCGCAGCTCGCGAAGCTGCTCCAGCGCCATTTCAAAACGCTCGGCGACCGGCTGCAGGGCGTGATCGAGCTGACGGAAACGAACGATCTCCCGCCGAACATTTCCCCCGCGCTGATGCGCGCGGCGATCCGGCAGGTCGCGGAGGAATCGGGCCGCTTTGATTTTGGAAACGCCGTGCCGGTGCGCCCTGCGCGCCGCTGGGCTGTCGCGGCCGTGGCACTCGCTGCGCTGACCGCTGCGCCGTTTGTCTTTGTGCCCAAAGCCGCGACGAATGCGCTCGCGCGCTGGATGCGGCCGTGGGCGAGCATCGACCGCTACACCTTTGCCAGCCTTGATGCGCTGCCCGATGAGCTTTTCGTGGCGCACGGCGAGGCGTTTGAAATTGCGTGCGGATTGAAGGCGGATTCCGCGTGGAAACCGGCGAGCGCGACGGCGCGGCTGAACCGTGCTGAAGCGCAGGAGGCGAAGCTCGAAGACGGGCACGCCCTTTTCCACCTCGCCGGACAAACGCAGAACGGCACGCTCGCGCTGCGCGTGGGCGATGCCACGCGCGAGATCGCGATCCGTCCGCTGCATCGCCCGGAAATGAAGGAGCTGGCCGCGCGCGTGGAGCTGCCGGCGTATCTCGGTTACCCGGCGACGACGGTGCCGATCCAGGGCAGCAGCGCGGAGTTTCTCGAAGGCAGCAGCGTGCGTTTCGCGGGCAAGACGAGCCGCACGCTCAAGGACGCGGCGATGGCCAACGTGAAGCCGGACGAGGGCGACGCCTACGCCGGCTTGCGCGTGCTTTTTCCCAATCTGCCGGTGCAGGCGCTGGAAACTTTGGCGACCTCGGACGTGCAGGGCGAAACCTTTGTGACGCCAGCCAAGCCTGTCGCAGACTTGATCGGCGAGGCGACCTTCCGCTGGGCGGACACGCATGGGCTGACACCCACGCAGCCGTACACGCTGCATGTCAGCACGGCGAAAGACGCGGAGCCGCGCGTGGAGCTGGCGGGTCTTGAGCAGGAGATGGCGATCCTGCCGGACGAAGTGCTGAAGCTGAATTTCGCGTCGAGCGATGACTTCGGGCTGAAGGCCGCGTGGGTCGGATGGACGGTGCGCGCGATGGGCGAGAAGAAGGATGAGATCGGCAAAGGCGAGGCGTCGCGCACGGAGGGAGCGCAGACGAAAAAGGAGCTGACCGGCACGGCGGAGTTCACGCCCGCCTTTTACAAAATCCCGGAGGACAGCGTGGTGGAGCTGGCGGCGTATGCGGTGGATTATCTGCCGGAGCGCAAGCCGGTGGAATCGTGGAAGCACACGGTCTATGTGCTCAGCCCGGCGAAGCATGCGGAGAAAATCCGCGAGCGGATGGACCAGATTTTGAAGCAGCTCGACGAGCGCATTCGCGACGAAGAGCGGCAGCTTGAGGAGACGAAGGCGATTGCCGAGCAGAAGACGGATTTGCCGACGGAAAAAGCGGGCGAGGAGACGAAGCGCGTGGAGGCGAGCGAGCGGGCGAATGAATCCGCGCTGGCGAAGATGACCGAGGAAATGGCGTCGGTGATGAAGGATGCGCTGCGCAACAAGGACATCCCCGCGGGCACGCTCGCCGACTGGCAGCAGCTCAAAGATTCGCTTGAGCAAAAGGCGAATCCGCCGATGCAGCAGGCCGCGGAATCGCTCCAGCAGGGCGCGCAGAAACCGGCGGAGCGCAGCGAAGATCTCGCCAAGGCGGAGCAGCAGCAGCAGCAGGCGCTCGACGCGATGCGCGCGGCGGCGAAGAAGATGAACACGACGAACGAGAATCTTTACGCGCGCAATTTCTACAACCGCATGCGCGCGGCGGCGCAGGCGGAATACAAGATCTCGGACGGGCTCAAGGGACTCGCGAAGGACACCGTCGGGCTCAAGCCGGAGGAAATCGCCGAGGGGAAGAAGAAGGATTTCACGCAGGTCGCGGGCAGCCAGGACACGACGACGAAGGACGTGGACAGCATCTCGAACGACATGGCGGCATTCGTGAAGCGCGTGCCGAATGAGAAATACGAGGCGGTGCAGAAGGACATGCAGGAAAAGAAAGTGGTGCCGGAGCTGAACGAGCTGGCGGGTTTCGTTCGCGCGAATCTCGGCCTGAAATCCGTGGGCCGCGCGAAGGTCTGGGGCGCGCAGCTCGACGAGTGGGCGACGGCACTCCAGAGCGAATGCAAGGCCCAGGGCGGCGGCGGCGAGATGGATCCCGACCTGATGGAACTCATCGTGGCGATGGTTCGCGCGGCGGTGGTGCAGGACGGCATCCGCGAGCAGACGGAACTGCTCGAAGGCAAAAAGGACGCGAACCCTGGGCATGCGGACGATGCGAAAAAGCTCGCGAATCAGGAGAGCGATTTGAGCGATGTGGTGGGCAAGCTGCGCGAGAAAACGAAGTTCGACGACGTGAAGCCGCTGCTCGAAAAGGTGGAGTTTATGATGGACGAAACGGCGGGCAACCTGCGCACGCCGAAGACGGACGAGGAAGTGGTGCAGACCGAGGCGGCGGTGATCGAGCTGCTCGTGCCGCCGGACAAGAAGGGCGGCAAGTCGCAGTCGCCGATGCAGCAGATGATGCAGAAAATGATGGCGCAGGTGACGAAGGCGAAAAAGGCCGGCGGCAACAACGCGAAGTCCGCCAGCGCCTTTGCCGGAGCGGAGACGAGCGGCGCGGCGGTGCAGGGCAGCGGCAAAGGGCGGCAGGTGGAAAAGGCCGGCGGCGCGAGCAATGCGGGCGAATGGCCGGAGGAATTCCGCGACCAGTTGCAGTCGTATTTCCAGCAGGTCGAGGCGGGGAAATGAAATGACGAATGTCGGATGACGAATGACGAAAGAAATCCGAAGCCGGAATGCTGCTGCGGTCGGTCGCGAGGGGTTTCCGCGCGGTTTTGAACTTCGGGCTTCGTCATTCCCTCGTCCTTCGTCATCCGTCCTTCGTCATTTTCTCCACTGCTCCTGCGCCGTCCTTTTGACCGCTCCGCTCCGCGCGCAGCTCGCGCTGCCGCCGGACACGGATCTTTTCGGCGATGACATCGTGCGCAAGATCGATGTCGGCGGCCGGTTCGCGGGCGGAGAGGAGGTGGAAGGCGCGAAGCCGAAGGCGAAGGTTCCCGGCTTCGATCACGCGCTCGTTTTCCACGATGGACGGCAACTGCGCGGCGAGCTGGTGGAGCTGACGAAAAGCGAGGTCGTGTGGCGGCTGCCCGATGCGAGCGAGCCGTTGCGTTTCTCGCGGGACGAGGTGCGGCGGGTCGTGCTCGCGGCGGGTGTGGAGAACAACAATTCCGGCGGGCGGCGGTTCGTCGCGGCCAACGTCGAAGCCTACGTCCGCACGATCGTCCAGCAGGTCGCTGGCGCTCTGGGCGAGATCATTGGCGAAACCGTGGCGCAGAGCGTGACGGTGGATTTTGGCCGCGCCGCGCGCGTGCCGCAGATCGTCCAGACGATGACCGTGCAGATGGCGGAGACGATGAAGGAAATGAAAGTGGGCGGGCATGTGGAAGTGTCCGAGGACGCGGAGAAAACGACGGAGACCGCCACCGCGACGCTGAAGCTGCCGGGCGGCGACTGGCTCTTCGGCGGGGTGACGAGCGCGGATGGCGAGACCTTTGCGCTCAAGCTCACGGACGGCACGGTGCTGTCGGTCCCGCGCGGGCCGGTCGAGTGGCTGCACTTTGGCGCGCAGCCCGCGCCTGCGTTTGGTTTTGCGGGCGGCGCGCTCGATCTCGAAAGCTGGCCGGTGCGGACGGCGGGTTCGCGCGCAGATGTGGTGGGCGGCACGCTCACGCTGCGCGACGGCTGGGTGCTGGGCCGCGCGCTGACGCCGCCGAAGCGTTTCGAGGTGGCCTTTGAAATACCCGAGGAGAGCGAAGAAGGACTGCGCCTGTGGATTCAGCCGTTCGGCCCGCAGCCGAATTGCTACGGCACCGGCACGGTCGAGCTGGTGTTTGGCAAAAAGGAAATCTCGCACTGCATTTACATCCGCAAATTTGACCACAAAAAAACGGCGCTGCCGAAGGAAGCCGCGGGCGGGAAAGGGCCGGTGGGTTATCGCGTGCTCTACGATGGCCTCGGCAAACATCTCGCGGTGCTGCGCAATGGCATGCTGCTCGGCGATTGGAAATTCCTCGAGGACGCGGACAAGGACGCAAACAACGCGGCGGTGAATGAAGAAGAACGGAACTTCACGATCAACGGGGTGTGCTTCGACTCGGAGGAGCATGGCAATCTGCCGGGCCTGAGATTCAACCGGCTGCGCGTGCAGCCGTGGGACGGCACGCTGCCGAAGTCCGGCGAGGAAGAGCCGGCGGGCGACCGGCTGACCGTGGGCAAGGACAAGCCGGAGATCGGCAGGCTGGAGTCGATCGCGGAGAAGGAGCTGACTTTTTCCGGCGCGAAAAAACCGCGCGCGGAGGGCACGCTCATCCAGCTCAGCAAAACCGCGTCATCGCTCGCGGAGGCTGATGCCATGCTGGTCTTCGGGCAGCAGGGCGAGGTGAGCGTGGCCGGTTTGGAAATCCGCGACGGTCACGCGCGCGGGCGCACGGGCTTTGCCGCGGCGCTGGATTTGCCCGCCGCGGCGCTCCAGACCGTGGCCTTTCCCAGCCGTCCGCCGGGCGTGGGAAGACCGGCGGACGCGCTCGTTTTCAAGAACGGCGACGAGCTGCGCGGGACGCTGCTCGCAGCGGTGGCGGGCGGTGCGGTGCGCTGGAAAATGGCGGGCGGGCAGGAGATCGAATTTCAGTCCGCGCGGCTCGCCGGAGTGCGCTTCGCAGCGGACGGCGAGGCGCGGAAAAATGAGGAGCCGGCGACGCTGGAGCTGCGCAACGGCGACCGGCTGCGCGGGGAATTCGTGGCGCTCGATGACCGGCAGCTTCAGTTTCAGCACGCGCTGCTCGGCACCGTGACCATCGCGCGCGAGCGGCTGTGGAGCCTTTATCCGAACCCGCATTTCGCCGTCGCCGACGGCGGGCACGAGGCGTCGTCGTGGCTGGGCGGTCGGCGCGGAAAGGGCGCGCTGACGGAGCGTGCGACGGCGACGTGGACCACGATCGATGGCAGCTACATTTTGCGCGGCCAGACGGGCGGCGGGATGTCGCAGGAAGAGCAATCGCTGACGATGCCGGGAAAAGAAATTTCCGAGCGTTTTGAAGTCCGCGCCGAGGCGACCGAAGTGAATGGGAACCTGCCGAACTTCGGCGTCAACCTCGCGACGAAGGATGGCCGGACTTCGCTCAATGCGTCATTCAGTTATTTCGAGCTGTCGCTTTACATGAACAGCCCGAAGTCGCGCCAGCGGCCCAACTACAAGAACATCGAGCTGCGCGAAAAACTCCCGGATGCGAGTTCGCGGCTGGCGGTGCGCGTCTTTGTGGATCGCAAGGCGGGCACGGCGGACTTCTATCTCAACGGCGTGTCCGTCGCCCGCATCGGCCAGCAGGCGGCGGAGCGGCTGCCGGGGATTGGCGAGACGGTGAGCATCACCGCGCACGCGCAGCAGGAGGAGTCGCCGGTCATTTTGTCGAACCTCTGGATCGGCCCGTGGAACGGCGAGCCGCCGCGGCCCGGCGAGGGCGTGCCGCCGGTCACGGCGCTGGCCAATGGCGACTCCGCGCCGAGCGTGCCGGTCAAAATGCAGGACGGAAAAGCCGTTGTGGAAAGCGCAGCGGGCGCGCTGGAGCTGCCGCTGGAAAAAGTGCAGGCGGTCGAGTTTGGCGGCGTGATGACGCCGGAGAAAGCGGCGGGTCGCATCCGTCTGGTGGACGGCTGCGCGGTGAGTGTGGAAAGCTTTCGCTGGGATGGAAAAGACCTCGCGGCGCACAGCGCGATCCTCGGCGATCTGCGCTTCGCTGCGGGCGCGGTGGGTGAGCTGATTTTCGATCCCGCGCCGGTGCGTCCGCCGCGCTCGCCGGCGGCGAAAAAACTCGCGCAGAAAGCGGAGGCCGAACCCGCTGCCGCGGACGAAGCGGGTGACAAAAAGCAATGAATTTCACCGCAGTTTTCCACGCCCATTTTTCCATGAAAACCACGCCAGTCCTTTCGTTCACGCCATTGCGCCAGCCCTCCCCACGCCGTCATTCTGAACGGAGTTCCGGGAGTCTGCGACCGGAACGCAGTGAAGAATCGCTGACTGAAACGGGCGGAGGCGGTGGGGACGG
>JANXSB010000357.1 GCA_025352865.1 Chthoniobacter sp.
CCTTTGAGCGCCGCATCCATCGTGCGGTTGAGCTTCGCGAGCTGGCGCGGGTCTTCGCCGAGCAAGTGCGGCCCGAGTTCGCGCAATCCCGTGCGCACGCCCTCCGCATACGCGGGCAAATAGAACGGCCCGAGCGGACACACCTCGCCGTGGCCCACGAGGCCGGCGTCCGTCTCCACGCGAACGATGGTGCTATCGAAGACGGTGACGGATTTTCCGCCGGACCATTTGTAGGTCGTCTCGTGCAGCGGAAGCTCGACGCGATAGGCGAGGATGCGGGTGATTTTCATGCAAAGGATACGGAACGTGACGGGCGCAAATTTTCTGCAAACACTACCAAGACGACACCGTCGGTCTTGGCGCGGAAAAGCACGCCGATATGAAACTCAGCACAACCACCACCCTCCGCATCGCCGCATCCCACGCTGCTGCAGGTGTGGACATGCGGCTGCTGGAACAGCTCTTCGACCACACGCCCGACACCGCCTTTTTCATCAAGGATGCCGCCGGCTGCTACGTCGCGGTGAACCGCTCACTCCTCGAACGCCACGGCCTGCGCGACAAATCCCAGATGCTCGGACGCCGCCCGTGCGACGTGTGTCCCGGAGATTTCGGGCGCATCCCCGCCGAGCAGGATGCCTATGTGCTCCGCACCGGACGCCCGATCATCGAGCGACTGGAACTCCAGTGGTATTCACCGCACAAACCCGTCTGGTGCCTCACCACCAAGCTGCCGATGCGCGGCGCCGCGGGTGCCGTCACGGGCCTCATCGGCATGTCCAAAGACGTGCGTTCACCCGTCGCGCCGCAGGAAATTCCAGCAGGGGTCGCAGCGGCGCTCGCGCGCTTGGAGACGGGCTACGCCGACCCGCTCACGCCTGCCTCACTCGCCCGCATCGCGAAGCTTCCCGCCGCACGTTTCGCCCGCATCATCAAACGCATCTTCGGCATCACGCCCATCCAGCTCATCGCGAAAACGCGCCTCGCCGCCGCCGCCCGCCACCTCCGCGAGACCGATCGCTCCGTCGCCGAAATCGCGCACGAATGCGGCTTCTACGACCACAGCGCCTTCACCCGCGCCTTCCGCGCCGTGGTCGGCGTGACCCCGACGCAATTTCGCGTCGGCCCAACGCCTGACGCAACGTCACAATGATCTGCCAATGCGCGCCTAGAGTGTTCCCTTCGCGGGGATCACAATGCCGCGCGAGCCAACGCGGAGCGGTGCTCCGCTTCCGTTCGTTTTTCCTCCTGTTCGGAGGAGTGCGCCAGTCAGAACCTGATAGGAAGAATTCCACAACACCTCCTAAGTTCCTCAATCACAATTATTAAGAAAATGGAGCCTAGGGGGTTCGAACCCCTGACCTCCGCAATGCCATTGCGGCGCTCTACCAACTGAGCTAAGACCCCGTTTGCGAGGGCGGGAAAGTGCGTGGAGTGCGCGGGCAATGCAAGCGCTTTTTGCGCGTGCATTGCGAGGGGCGCGCGGCCTTCAATGCGGGCCATGAATGGCGTCGCTTTGATCACCGGTTCCTCGCGCGGCATTGGCCGCGGCATCGCCCTCGCGCTGGCCCGCGCAGGGCGGCACGATGTGGTCATCAACTACGCGGGAAACGAAGCGGCGGCGCAGGAATGCGCGGGGCTTTGCCGCGAGGCGGGTGGGGAAAAAGTGCGCGCAGAAATCGTGCAGGGCGATGTGTCTGTGGCGGCGGACCGGACGCGGATGCTGGAGTTTGTGCGGGAGAAATTCGGGCGGCTCGACGTGCTCGTGAACAATGCGGGCGTCGCGCCGCTCGCGCGGGCAGACATCCTCGACGCGGGCGAGGAATCTTTCGACCGGCTCATCGCGATCAATCTCAAGGGGCCGTACTTTTTAACCCAGGCGGCGGCGAAGCTGATGCGCGACTCCGCGCCGCTCGCCGGGCTGCCGCGGGCGGTGGTGAATGTGACGAGCATCTCGGCCTTCACGGCATCGGTGAACCGCGGGGACTACTGCATCGCGAAGGCCGGGCTGGCGATGATGACGAAGCTCTACGCGGTGCGTCTGGCGGAGTTTGGCATCGGCGTCTTCGAGGTGCAGCCGGGTGTGATCGAGACGGACATGACGGGGCCGGTGAAGGCGAAGTATAACGCGCTCTTTGCCGGCGGGCTCGCGCCGCTGAACCGCTGGGGCACGCCGGAGGACATCGGGCAGTGCGTGGCGGCGGTGGCGCTCGGGCATTTCCCGTACTCCACCGGGCAGGTCTTCAACGTCGATGGCGGGTTTCATTTGCGGACGATTTAGGATTTTGAAAACGCAGCGACGCCGAGGCGCAGAGAGGTTCTTGCACAAGCCTCGCTCCTTCCTCCTTTGCGTCTCTGCGTCTCTGCGTTTAATTCCCATTGCCCCGTCCCGATGATCCGCATCCAAACCACTCTCCACCCCGAAGATTTGCTGCCCAAGATCGAGCGGCTGTGGGAAGTCTCCGCGCTGAAGATCCTCGCCATCGACGCCGCCGAAGTGCCCGGCGCGGCCACGCCCGTCTTCACCATCGGCGGCAGATACACGGCGCGCGGGTGGACGGAGTGGACGCAGGGCTTTGTCTATGGCTCGCGATTTTGCAGTTCGACGTGCAGTGGGACGAGCAGTTCCTGGCCATCGGGCGCGACCGCACCTTCGGGCGCATGGCCCATCACATCACGCACACCGGCGTGCATGACCACGGCTTTAACAACGTCTCCACCTACGGAAATCTCCGCCGGCTCATGCTCGAAGGCCGCCTGCCCGCCGACGAGCGCGAGCTGCAATTCTACGAACTGGCGCTGAAATGTTCCGGTGCCGTGCAGGCCGCGCGCTGGACGCATGCGGCGAATGGCGAGGGCTTCATTCATTCGTTCAACGGGCCGCACTCGCTCTTCGCGGACACCATCCGCTCGCTGCGTGTGCTCGCGCTTTCGCATCAGCTCGGGCATGTGCTCATGGGGGAAAGGGACGAGCGC
>JANXSB010000121.1 GCA_025352865.1 Chthoniobacter sp.
CATGACCAATCTCCAGCACACCCTCGCCAAGTCCGCCAGCGTCAGCGGTTCCTCCCTGCACACCGGGGAAAAGGTCACGCTCACGCTGCATCCCGCGCCGCCGGGGCACGGGCGAAAGTTCAAGCGCAGCGATCTCGCGGACGAGCCGGTCATTGAGGCGAACATCGAGCATGTGAAGACCGTCGAGCGCTCCACGACCATCGCCGAGGGCAACGTGAAAGTGCAGACCGTCGAGCATGTGCTCTCCGCGCTCGCCGGCATGGGCGTGGACAATGCGCTCATCGAAATGGACGCCAACGAACCGCCCATCGGCGACGGCAGCGCGCAGCCGTATCTCGAACTCATCAAGAAAGCCGGCATCGCGGAACAGCCCGCGCCGCGCGCGGAGTACGCCGTCACCGAGCCCATTTTCCTCGAGACGAAAAGCGGCTCGCTGATGACCATCGTGCCGGATCCCGCGTTCCGTATTTCCTGCACCCAGGTCGGGCCGGACGGGCGCTTCACGCAGTACTACTCCACGGAAATCACGCCTGCGATTTACGAAAAGGAAATCGCCCCGGCGCGGACGTTTGTTTTCTACGAAGACGTGAAACCCCTGATGGACAAAGGGCTGATCAAGGGCGGCAGCCTCGAAAACTCGGTCGTGGTCCGCGGCGAATCCGTGCTGAGCAAAGAGCCGCTCCGCTTCAAAGACGAGTTCGCGCGGCACAAGATTCTCGATGTCATCGGCGATCTCTCGCTCTTCGGTCGGCCCATCCGCGGGCACGTCATCGCCATCAAACCGGGCCACGGGCCGAACACGGAACTCGCACGCGCGGTGGCGAAACAGTTTGCCAAAACCATGGCGCTCGTCCCGCCGAGCGTGACCCCGAAAGGCGGCGACGTGCTCGACGTGAACGACGTGATGAAGCTGCTCCCGCACCGCTACCCGTTTCTCATGGTCGATCGCATCGTCGATCTCGACGGCGAGACGAAATGCACCGGCATCAAATCGGTGACAATGAACGAGCAGTTTTTCCAGGGCCATTTCCCCGGCCACCCGGTCATGCCCGGCGTGCTCCAGCTCGAGGCGATGGCGCAGGTCGGCAGCATCCTGCTCCTGCGCACGGAGGGGAACGCGGGAAAGATCGGCTACTTCATGAGCGCGGACTCGGTGAAATTCCGCAAGCCCGTGGTGCCTGGCGACACGATTTTCATCGAGGTTGAAATGCTCCAGCGGAAACGGCAGATCGCCAAATGCCGCGGGCGCTGCATCGTGAACAGTGAGGTCGTGAGCGAGGCGGAAATGATGTTCGGTATCGTTGATAAGTGAGCGCGAAAATTCATCCCACGGCGGTCATCGATCCCGCGGCGGAGATTGGCGAGGGCTGCGAGATCGGGCCGTATTGCGTGATCGGCGCGGACGTGGAACTCGGCGCGGAATGCTGGCTGCAGCATCATGTGAGTTTGAACGGGCCGAGCAAAATCGGACGCGGCAACCAGTTCTTTGCGTTCAGTTCCATCGGGCAGAAGACGCAGGATTTGAAATACGCGGGTGAGCCGACCTACCTCGCCGTGGGCGATGGCAACTGCTTCCGCGAATTTGTGACCGTGCATCGCGGCACCGCGCCGGGTTCGGTCACGCGCCTCGGCAGCGGCGGAAACTTTCTCGCCTACTCCCACATCGCGCACGACTGCGTCGTCGGCGACGGCGTGATCTTTTCCAACAACGGCACGCTCGCCGGACACGTCGAAGTCGGCGACCACGCGATCATCGGCGGGCTCACGGCGATCCATCAGTTCTGCCGCATCGGAGCCTACGCGCTGACCGGCGGATGCTCGAAAATCGTCCAGGACGTGCCGCCTTTCATGATCGCCGACGGCAACCCCGCAAAGGTCCGCAGCTACAACAAAGTCGGGCTCGAGCGCCACGGTTTCAGCGAGGAGGCGCAGCGGCAGGTCAAGGAAGCCTACCGCTTCATCTACCGCTCCGCGCTGAATCTCCAGCAGGCCGTGGAGCA
>JANXSB010000126.1 GCA_025352865.1 Chthoniobacter sp.
CCAGGCGGCACACCCGCGAAGCCCTGGAGGCCGCTCGGAGAGCGGGCACCTGGTCGCCGCAGGCCCACAGGTTGGACGCAAAGCGGCCGGACTGCGGGCCGAAGGGCGATCCGAGCGATCCGCGGGCAAGGCTCATTCTGATTCGAGCTCGTAGGCTTGAAACGGCCCGATCCGTGTGGAACGGCGACAAGGAGGGTATGAATCGGGTGTGAGTGCCGTCCCAGGGGCGATTTCACCTTGTTTTTTTCACAGCGCTTACTTCGAGGGCGCTACATTCCGTCTCCGAAATGGCTATGCGCAACATTCACCGCTGCGGGGAGAAGCCCCGTCTGGCCCTGCCGGCGAACCTGTATCCCTCGGGTGAGGGATTCTGGGCCGTCGGGCATGGACAAGCTAGGCTTGCTGGCACTACTATCGAACCAGGCGGGAAGCGGCAATCGCTCTCCGGCACTGCTGTCTGCACCACTCGTAACACTGCGGCCCATCAGCGCTTCGCACCGTGCGTCACGGCGATGACACGGTTCGGGGCGGCTGACACTTCGAAAGGAACAGGCGGACAATGACCAGCTTCGAGGAGTTCTTCTCCCGCTTCGGCCCCGAGCGCCAGGATGGCGATCAGGGCCGTTCGTCGCTCAGCCTCCTGGGGCGGAGCCTGGTCCAGAGCTGGGTCGCGCGCATCGCGGCCGTAGGTTTCATTGCGGGCGTCGCCGCGCTCGCCGTTGTCTTCGTCTTCTCGGGCTCCGTCTCGAAGAAGAACCCGAGCTTCCTCCAGAAGCAGCTCGGCGAGCCGACGACGAGCACGAAGGCCTTCAGGCCTGTCGCGGACGTCAAGGTGTCGCTCGGCAAGGCGCGCTACGACGTCGCCATCGCCAACGGCGTCAAGGTCGGGCTCGCACCGGTGGGCGCCGGCAAGGCCGCCTGGCAGCGTTTCGAGCGTGGTGCCACGCGCGTCACGCCGTACGGCCACGACACCATCGTCGTGACCCCGGCGAGCGCGGAGCAGTTCCTCACCGTCACGAAGAAGCAGGGCGTCAAGACCTGGCGCTGGGCGCTCAAGACGCCGCAGCGGCCGCGTGTCGGCCTCAGCGGTGCCGTCGGCTTCATCCAGGGGCTGCGCCTGACCGACACGATCATCGAGCCCGTCCAGATTCTCAACACGAAGGGCAAGACCGTCACGCCCGCGGGACTGCGCTGGTCGGTGACCGGGAAGAAGGGCAACTGGCAGCTCGAGCTCAGGCTCGACGACTCGTCGCTGCCCGCGCCCTACGTCATCGACCCGTCGATCGGGTTCGTGACCGGCGCGATGGGCACCTTCGCGACCACCGGTGGCTTCGTTCCCGCCGGCAACATCGTCCTCAACAAGCCTGCCGCTGCCGCCAACGGCGACCTGCTCGTCGCGGTCATCACCGCCCGCGGCAACATCAACCCGACGGGCGTTACCACCTGCTGGATCGCGTCCGCGAGCTCGAAGAGCGTTCCGACCGGCGCCGGGCAGGTTGCCGCCAAGTCGCTGATCATGCATCACACGGTCGGCACCCAGTGCCCGAACGAGCCCACGACGTACTCGTTCCCGTACACCGTCACGAGCGGCGTGGGCGGCGCCGTCATGGCCACGATGGTCGACTACACCAACGCGTCGGGCGTCAACGCGACCACCATCAACGCCACGAGCACCTCGGTGGCGGCGAACATCGGCTCGCTTGCAGCCGCGATCCCGGCGAACAAGTACGCCAACGAGCTCCAGGTCGCTGCGTACACGCTCGGCGGCTCGAACGGCGTGCAGTCGATCACCACCACCAGCGGCTCGACGCAGGCCTTCCCGATCACCACGCTGACGGTGACCACGACCGCCGGCTTCCCGACCTCCGGCAACCTCAACGTCGGTGTCGGCACCGCCTCGACCAACAACTTCAGCAACAGCGTGCTCAGCTACACGGGCACCACGGCAACGACCTTCACGGGCGTCAGCTGCGCCGGCATCTGCACCGGCACCATCCCGATCAACGCGTCGATCCGGCTGATCTCGGCGGGCAACTGGACGTCCCTGGCGGTCCTCACCTCCCGCGCCGACCGCGAGGGCAGCGACCCGGTCGCCAACATCAACGGCGCCGTCACGCTTGCTGGCACGCTGGCGTCGTTGACGGTCGTCAACCAGAACGCCGTCGCAGCGCTGTTCCCGGTGCCCAACACCGGCGTGGGCGGCGCCGTCGCAGTCATCGGCGCCAACTCCACCACGGTCAACGGCGCCCAGACGGTCGCGTCGATCATCGCGCCCGCCACCAGCGCGATCACCGTCACCAGCACCACCGGCTTCCCGACCACGGGCACGCTGACGATCAGCAGCGTCGCCGGCAGCACCTTCCGCTACTCCACCACCACCGGCACTACGTTCAATGGCGTCACCTGCCTCGGCACGTGTACGTGTAGCTGACCGGGGTGAGGGCGATCACGGCCGTGTCGGTCGCGGTGCCGGTACACGTGCCGAGGCAGGTGACGCCATTGAACGTCGTGCCGGTGGTGGTGGAGTAGCGGAAGGTGCTGCCGGCGACGCTGCTGATCGTCAGCGTGCCCGTGGTCGGGA
>JANXSB010000142.1 GCA_025352865.1 Chthoniobacter sp.
TGCTCTTTGAACAACTCGATAGGCCCCTCGTAATTGCCGCAGAACCTCAGCGTCCACAGGCGCGGATCAAAGGCGCGCAGCGGGATGCCGGAGTCGTCCTGGATCAGCACGCGGCTGTTCGCTAGCAGGAAATTGCGCGCCATCGAGAAGCTGTCGCCGTGCAGCAGATAGCTCGCGGATTTCACCAGACTCAGACCGGGCGCGTGCTTTTTGCAGAAGCCGAGAAAGGCCGCGTTGCCGCCGCCATTCGAGAGGTCGGTTTTGAAATAGTGGAGCGTCTGCCGCTGTCCGCCCGGTCCGGTGAATTCGATCTGCGCCCCGGTCGCATTCGTGCTCACGCTGCGGATGGTGCAGCCGGTGCGCGCGAGGAAAACGTAGAGGATCGGCAGCGTGCCGCCGACCTGCCCGCGCGTGAGATCCACGCGCATGTCCTTCGTGATGAAATAGTGCGTCGTGAGCATCGTATCGAGCGAGCGCCGCAGATTTTCGAGATCGGCCTCGAGCGCGGCGGGCGGCATCTGCGCCATGTCCGGCACGGTGCCCACGGGCTCGGTGCCGCAGAGGATGTAGTTCCCGGAGTTGGGAAAAAAAGTCTGCGCGTAGAGAAAGTCCGGCCCGCTGAAAAAGTAGTACACGGCCGCGCTGCTGCGGTTCGCCTCGGGCATCGTGGTAGCGGCCCAGGCGCGCACTTTCACGAGCTGGCGCTCGTCCATGCGCGTCCATGCGCGGCCGAGCTTTTCCGCGTGCGCGGCCCCCGCGGGCTGGGCGGCGAGCGCGGCGAGGTCCGCCTCGCGCACGGGCAGGCCGGCGAGGAAACGCGCGGCTTCATCCGGCGACTGCGCGGCCCGCGCGAGCGGCGCGGCGAGGGCGAGGGCGGCGAGGAGGGCGGTGAGTTTCATGGGCGCGTCATTTTGGGGGTGGCGAGGATGAGCGATGACTCCCGCGCATGCCAGCGGTAGCCGAAGCCAAACGGCAGCGCCGGCGCATTCGCCGTCTGATACGCCGCCGTCATCTCCGGCTGCGCGTGCTGTTTGAAAATCTCGATCGGCCCCGGATACGCGCCGTAGTAGCGCAGCGTCCATTTCCCCGCGTCGAAGTCCTTCACCGGGATGCCCGAGTCATCCTCCACGAGCGTGGCGCTGTGCGTGAGCAGAAACTCGCGCACCTTGGAAAACTCCTCCATGTGCATGAGGTACGACGCCGCCTTCACAAGGCTCCGCCCCGTGCCGAGCGCCTCGCAAAACTTGAGGAATCCCGGATCGCTCCTGATCCCGTCGTTCGCGAGATTCGTGGTGAAATAGTAGAGCGTCTGCGCCGCGCCGCCCGCGCTGGTGAAGTTGATCTTCACCCCCGGCGTCGCGGAATTCATCGGGCTCGTCGCGCCGGATTTGTCGAGGTTCAGCAGCTCCACGCGGTCGATATGGCTGCCCGACCGCGCGAGGAAAACGTAGAGGATCGGCAGCGTGCCGCTGAGCTGGTTGTGGCGCAGATCGACCTTCATTTCCTTCGTGATGAAAAACGAAAAGCTCAGCACCGAGTTCATCGACTTGCGCAGATTCTCTAGCCCCGAGGCCAGCACCCCCGCCGTGAGATGCTCCACCACCGGTACCGCGCCCACCGGCTCCAGACCCACCAGCACATACGTCGAGGCATTCGGAAAAAAAGTCTGCGCGTAAAGAATGTCCGGCCCGCTGAACATATAGAACACCGGCTCCTTCGCGGTGAACGCCTCGCCCAGCGCCTCCGGCGCCCACGCGCGGATGGGCGCGAGCTGCCGCGCGTCGAGTTCCTTCCACGCCTTGTCAAATTCCGTCGCGTGATCCACCCACGCCCTTTCCCGCGCCAGCGGAGCCAGCGCCCCCTCGCGCACCGGCAGCCCGGCGAGAAAGCGCGCGGTCTCATCCGGCTTCACCGCCTCCTCCGCGGCGAGGTGGGCGGTCAGGGCGAGGGCGAGCAGCAGCGTCTTCATGGGATGGATCATTGCACGGAAGCAGCGGGCCGCGGCGCGAGAAAATAAATCGCCAGCCCCAGCGCCATCGTCGCCAGACCCCCCAGCGATTCCCACGGATTCGAGCGCCAGATATTCACCAGCATCCACGCGCTCACCGCGAGGAAAGCCAGCGGCGTCACCGGGTAGCCCCACGTCCGGTAGGGCCGCGCCAGCTCTGGCTGCGTGTGGCGCAGCACCATCACCCCGAGCACCGTGAGAAACGCGCACGCCTGCAGGGCGAACTGCACGTACGTCAGCACCCGCTCGAAAGTCGCCGTCAGCAGCAGCCCGTTCACGATGGCAAACTGCACGAGCGTCGCCCGCACCGGCACGCCCCCCGCGCTCTTCCGCCCCAGCCAGCGCAGCGCCGGGAGATCCTCCCCCATCGCCATCGTCACCCGCGGCCCGATCCACATCATCGCGCTGACCGTCGAAACCAGCCCCGCGCAAATCAGCGCCGCCATGATCCGCGTCCCGTTTTCGCCGAAAAGATGCGGCCCCGCCACCAGACCCACCGCGATTTTTTCCGGCGCTGCCGCCATCTCCGCCATCGGCGTCGAGTGCAAAAACGCCGCGTTCACCCCGAGATACAGCGCCGTCACCAGGAGCGTCCCCAGCCCCACCGAGAGCGGAATCGTCCGCGCCGGATCGCGCACCTCGCCCACGATGTACGTCGAGGCATTCCAGCCCGAGTAGGCATACATCACGAAAAAGAGATTGCCCGTGAACGCCGTGCTCGCGATGAGTTTCCCCTCGCCGGCGCTCGGGAAAAAAGTCACCGCCTGCGCGTGCGCGACGAAAAATCCCGCGCCGATGATGACGAGGATCAGTGCGACCTTCAGGAGCGTGGACGCATTTTGAAACACGCTGCCGAGCTGCACATCGCGCAGCAGAAAAAGCGTCGTCAGCCACACCGCCCCGAGCGAGAACACCAGCGGATCGGCCCCCGGCACCACGCCCGCGAAGTATTCCCCGAAAGCCATCGCCGCCAGCGCCACCGGCGCGGCAAAGCCCACCGTCGCCGACACCCAGCCCGCCATGAACCCCACGGCCGGATGGTAAATCTCCCCGAGGAACCGGTACTCCCCGCCCGACCGCGGCAGCGCCGCGCCCAGCTCCGCGTAGGACAGCGCCCCGCACAGCGCGCACACCCCGCCCACGGCCCACAGCACCATGATCGCAAACCCGCCCGGCAGCCCGCCCACCTGAAACCCCAGGCTCGTGAAAATCCCCGTCCCCACCATGTTCGCGATCACGATGCAGGTCGCCGTCAGCAACGAGATCGTTTTACCACCAGCAGGAGAGTTACCCGGATTCACCTGCGAGGAAGTAGCGGGCGGTTCCGCCAAAGTCAAACCCGCCGTCCGGCGGGGGTGAAATGCCGGATGACGCTGCCACTCCCAAAGTGTGGGGGAGACACTGCGAAAACATTGTGAGCGCGCGCTGCCAGCGTGAGAGAAGGTGGAAAAGGGGGGGGCGGATGCGCCGGTGGAGGGCGGGTTGCAATGCGGTTTTTCTCTGCGACACTGGCGACCCTTTTTTCCGACCGCCATGTTTGTCGATCACATCAGAATCTTTGCGAAAGCCGGCGACGGCGGGGACGGTGCTGTCTCGTTCCGGCGCGAATCGTTTGTGCCCAAGGGCGGGCCGGATGGCGGTGATGGCGGGCGCGGGGGCTCGGTGATTCTGCGGGCGGATACGCATCAGGATAATCTGACGCCGTTTTTTTATGAGCCGATCGTGAAGGCGAAGAATGGCGACCGCGGCGGCGGGCGGCAGTGTTTCGGGAAGAGCGCGCCGGATCGCATCGTGCCGGTGCCGGCGGGGACGATCGTATATCGGCTGCCGGACGAGGATACGACGGAGGACGAGGATCCCGAGTTGAATCACGGCGTCGGGGCGATGTTTGTGGATTTTTCCAAGACGCCGGACGGGGTGGAGAAAAAGAAGCGGGATAAGAAAGCACCGATCAATCCCGATGAGCTGGAGATGATCGCGGACCTGACGGAGGTGGGGCAGGAATTCGTGCTGTGCGCGGGGGGAAAGGGTGGGATCGGGAATGTGCATTTCAAGAGTTCGCGGAATCAGGCGCCGACGCAGTACACGGAGGGTGTGCCGGGGGAGCAGGGTTACTTTTACCTGGAACTGCGGAAGATCGCGGATGCGGGGCTGGTGGGGTATCCGAATGCGGGGAAGAGCACGCTGCTGGGGAAAATCTCGGCGGCGCATCCGAAGGTGGCGTCGTATCCGTTCACGACGCTGACGCCGCACATCGGGGTGGTGGAGATGCCGGGCTACCGGCGGATGACGGTGGCGGACATTCCGGGGCTGATCGAGGGCGCGCACGCGGACGTGGGGCTGGGGCACGATTTCCTGCGGCACATCGTGCGGTGCAAGCTGCTCGTTTTCGTGGTGGACATGGCGGGGAGCGAGGGGCGGGAGCCGCTGGATGATCTGCAGAAGCTGCGGAAGGAGCTCGATCTTTACGACCCGAAGCTCAGCGAGCGCCCGTGGATCGTGGTGGCGAACAAGATGGATCTGGCCGGAGCGAAGGAGCAGATGAAGGCGTTCAAAGGCCGCTATAAGAAGCTGGAGATTTTTCCGATCTCGGCGCAGTCGGGCGAGGGGCTGGAGCCGCTGAAGGCGCGGATCGGCGAGCTCGTTTTGGAAGTCGCCGGCGGCTAGCAAGTCGCTGACAGCCGGGCCTATTGGTGACCGTCGGGCTTGCGCGGATTGCACCACAACCGATTGGGGCCGCCCTTCTGCGCGGGGTCAGCCGGGTAGTCGGGTCCGTCCTTGGCTTTCTCCGCGGCGAACTGCGCCGGGATGAACAGTTCCGCGTGGCCGTCGAAGGAGATGACGACGGTGCCGTCGCTGTGCCGGTGGGTGGTGGTGTTGACGGGATTGCCGGAGCCGTCCTTGAACTGACTGCCGTCGGGCATTTCGTCCTGCTCCCAAAGGCAGATCGCCTTGCCTGGGAACTGCCCGATTTTCGCGGTTTTCAAGTCGGTTGAGCTGCCGGATTCCTGGCCGCTGGCGAGGGTGTAAAAGTTTACCGCCTGGTTCATGCAATAGCTGGAGAGCTGCTGTGGGCGGAGGGCGAGTTGCGCGTCGCTGGGACGATCCGACGGACATTTATAGACATTGGCCGTCTTGATGTAGGGCCAGATCTGGCCGGTCTCGATCGTCGCTTGCTTGGTCATATCGGCCCCGCCGGCAAAGAGCCAGCCGCTGGCCGTGGCGCCTTGGTTCGAGTAGGGCAGGTTGCCGTCGTTTTCCGTGGCGTAGGCGATGATGCCGGCCATGAGCTGCCGGCCGTTGCTGAGGCAGTTGGTGCGCCGGGAGTTTTCGATCGCACCGGTCAGCGCCGGAAAGATCAGCCCTGCGAGGACGGCGATGATGGCGATGACGACGAGCAGCTCGATGAGGGTGAAGCCGCGGGCGAGGCGGGCCGGGGTGAAAAACATGGCGTGCTGTCTAAGGTGCGGCGCGCGGTGTGTCAAACTGCACGCGCCGGCGGATACGGATATTTCCCCGCGGCGTCGGGCCTCGACAAAGCGGCGCGCGATTGACGACAGTCCGCGGCGCATGCCCGAAAACTCCGAGCCCTCCGCGAAGCCCGTCGTGGCCAGCTATTGCACGACATTTCTCAAGCCGGAGATGCTTCACATTTACCGGCAGGTGACGGGGCTGCGGCGCTACTCGACGTTCGTGGTCACGCGCGAGCGCAAGGGCGAGGCGGAGTTTCCGTTTGGGGACATCGAGGTGCTGCCGCGGGCGCGGAAAAATTTCGTGAAGCGTTTCTGGCTGAAGTACGTCGCGCGCAAACCGCCGGTGTACTATCGCGGGGAGTTGCAGGTGATTTTGAAAATGTTCGAGCGGCGGCCGGCGGATCTGATGCACATTTATTTCGGGCACACGGGCGTGCATCTGCTGCCGTTTGTGGAGGAGTGGAAAAGGCCGTGCGTGGTGTCGTTTCACGGGATGGACATTCAGGAGCGTCCGCAGCAGGAGGGCTACGATGCGCAGATGCGCGCGCTGCTCCAGGTGGTGCCGCTGGTGCTGGCGCGCTCGCGTTCGCTGTTTGCGGCTTTGGGAAAATGGGGCTGCCCGCCGGAAAAACTGCGGCTCAATCGCACGGGCATTCCGCTTGGCCAGTTTCCTTTTCAGCAGCGGCCCATGCCGGCGGATGGTTCGTGGCGTTTCGTGCAGGCGTGCCGGCTGGTGGCGAAAAAAGGACTCGGCACGGCGTTGCGCGCGTTTGCGAAATTCCACGCGCTGCATCCGAAGGCGAAGTTTTGCATCGCGGGCGACGGGCCGATGAAAGCGGAGATGGAGGCGATGATCGGCGAACTCGGTCTGCGCGAGGCGGTGGAACTGCGCGGGTTTCTTTCGCAGCAGGATTTGGCGGCGCTTTTTGCGCGGTCGCACGTCTTTCTCCATCCGAGCGAAATGCCGCCGGATCAAAACCAGGAGGGCGTGCCGAACTCGATGCTCGAAGCGATGGCGACGGGCCTGCCCGTGCTCGCGACGACGCACGGCGGCATCCCCGAGGCGGTGACGCATGAGCGCACGGGTCTGCTCGTGCCGGAGCGCGATGACGCGGCGCTTTTCGCCGCGATGCAGCACGTCACGGCGGAGACGGATTTTCTCTACATCCTCGGGCAGGCCGCGGCGCGCACGGTGCGGGAGGAGTTTGAGCAGGGGCGGGCGATTGAGCGGCTGGAGGGGTTTTATGACGAGGCGCGGGATATTGTCGCGTGAACTCCTTCGCCTATCTTTTCGAGCGATTCCCTTCGTTCGTGCAGACCTTCGTCTATCGCGAAGCGGCCGAGATGGTGCGGCGCGGGATGGAGCCGTGGCTCGTCTCGATCCGGCGGCCGGATGATCCGGTGGACCTCGCGGCGGAGATGGACGCGGAGGTTTTCTATCTGCCGGAGGAAAAGACCCTGCGCGCCGAGGTGGATGCGCAGCGTGCGGCGGGAAAGCTGTTGTGGCGTGCGTGGCGGGCGATGTCGCAGCGGCGCGGCGAGAAAGATTCGCAGCGGATTTTTGAGGCGATCTGGCTCGCACCGCGTCTGCGCGAGCGCGGGGTGCGGCATGTGCATGCGCACTTTGGCGGGGTGGCGGCGCGCACGGCGTGGTGGCTGCGGCGGCTGTTTGGTTTCAGCTACAGCTTCACCGGGCATGCGAACGACATTTTTTGCGAGACGGACTTTCTGGTTTCCAATGCCGACCTCGTGCGTGACACAAAATTTGTCGTGACGGAGACGGATCACGCGCGGCGCTGGATGGAGGCGAAACATGCGGGCGCGTGTGGGAAAATTTTCCGCGTGTTCAACGGAATCGCGATGGATAGCTTTCCGCCGCGTGCGGCGGCGGGTGCGGTGCCGCGGATTCTTTCCGTCGGGCGCTATGTGGAAAAAAAAGGCTTCGGCGATCTGATCGCCGCGTGCGGGCTGCTGCGCGCGCGTGGTGTGGTGTTTGAGTGCGCGCTCGTCGGCGGCGGGCCGCTGGAGCGGGAGTTACAGGCGCAGATCGACGCGGCGCAACTCGGCGAGGTCGTGAATCTGCCCGGTCCGCGACCGCAAACGGAAGTGCGGCGGATGCTCGCGGAGGCGCAGCTTTTCGTCCTCGCCTGTGTGGTCGAAGCGGGCGGCGGCAGCGACAATCTGCCGACCGTCATCATGGAGGCGATGGCCTGCGGAACGCCCGTGATCTCGACCCGCGTCGCGGGTGTGCCGGAGATGGTGGATGACGGCGGGACGGGCCTGCTCACGCCGCCGCACGATCCACCCGCGCTCGCCGCCGCGATGGAAAAAATGCTGCGCGACCCGGCGCTGGCAGCCGGGTTCGCCGAGCGCGCGCGGCTGGTGGCGGGAGAAAAATTCGCGATCGAAAAAACGACGCGTGATTTGCAGCATCTGCTCATTCGGCGCGCTGGCGTCGTCGCCCCGGAAGCCGCCCGCAGTCTTGATCCCATGCTGCCCCGCGCGACTTTTCGCAGCCGGGTGGCGGAATATTTCCGGTGATTTTTATCCGGCAAACTGCTGACATCGTTGACAACCCTCCGCTGAACCGACATTTTTCCGCCCGCTTTTCCGCCCGCGAATTTCACCCTTCGATCCCACCGGCGGGAATTCCTTTTTCATCACACTTCAATGCCCCCACTTCGTCTGAAGAATCCATTTCCGCTTGCCGTCCTCGCGGGCCTTTTGCTCAGTGCGCTGCCAGCCGCCGCGGGCGACGCTTACAAATGGACGGTGCAGTACCTTATCGACAACAGCCGCACCGTTTTCGGCCACCCGCAGAAAATCTCGCCGCGCCACAATCGCGGGCTGGCGATTTCACCGGACGGCAAATACCTCTACGCGGGCTATCACCACAGCTTCAACAATGCGGGCGAGGTGCGCCGCATTCAGATCGATGTGGCGGATTACGAGCGGGCGACTGTCGCCGTGCTCCCCGGCGTGCTGGGGAAAGGCATCGCCACGGACGACAAAGGGCGCGTCTATATCTGCGACATCAGCGCGATCCAGATCTATGACGCGGCGCTGGAGACGCGGCTGCTGCGAATCCCCGCTGGTATCACCGACAGCGTCGCCGCAGCGCGCGAAGGTGGTGAGCTGGTGCTCTACGGTTCCGACCGTGAGGACGGGACGCTGTCCCGCTGGGTGCTGAAAGAAAATGGCGACGGCCTGAGTTCGGCGACGCTCGGCGGGTTCGGTGGCACGGGCGTTTTCAAAGTGCCCGGTGCGACCGATCTGCGCGGAGTGAAAGTGGACGCGAAGGGCAACATCTGGGTGGTCGATTTGAAGGGAAACAAGGTTTTCAAAATGAAGCCCGAGGGGAAAGACTTGAAATCGGTCGAGGTGAAAGGCCCGATGGATGTGGCAATCGACGGGCAACGCGTCCTCGTCACGCGCTGGGCGGAGCGGGCGATCACGGTGCTGGATGATGAACTCAATGTCCTCGGCAGTCTCAGCGTACCGTGGGAGGAACTCGAACTGTCCCCTTTCGGCAACAACCGCCAAGGGTGCCTCTCCGGCATCGTGACGGTGCCGGGAAAGGGTTTCTTTGTGGCGAACGAGGCGGGTCAGACGGCGAATCAGAAATCCACTTACGGCCGGATCGACGACCACAGCGACCTGATTGATGGCAAGCTGTTCCGCGACGTTTTCCAAGACGATAACGAGCCCATCCTGCGGGCGACGGAAGTCACCACCGCGCCGCAATAGGCACCGCGACGGCTCGTGAATTTTCCCCAAACGTCCGCGGATTTTACCCGGCCAAAAAAGTTTGTGAAAAATTTCACAAAGGGCTTGCCACACCGCCTTGTCCGCTGTTTTATCGGCATCGCATAGCCCGAAGCGGGTGTGCGTGAGTTCTCCTCCTCGCGGTGATTTTCACGGTCGAACCTTCGACGACACACGCTTCCCGCTTCGCCCTATTTTGGAAATGACCAGCCCCGCTTTCTCCACATCTTTGCCGCCCTTTTCGGGTCGGTGGGTTCGCGTGCTCATGCTTTGCCTCGCACTCACGCTGGGCTTCGTGGACTTTTCCGCGCATGCGGCGGAAGACGGGTCGGAGATGGTTTCC
This sequence comes from Chthoniobacter sp., assembly GCA_025352865.1. GTDB lineage: Bacteria > Verrucomicrobiota > Verrucomicrobiia > Chthoniobacterales > Chthoniobacteraceae > Chthoniobacter. The sequence continues at coordinate 9,590 of JANXSB010000142.1, forward strand.
GCCGCCGAACCCGGCGCGCACGCGGAGACTGAGCATCACGGGCTGACGTCTTACGCGCCGCCGATTTTCTGGGGAATTGGCGGGGATGCTGAGGCCCACAAGATCGGGCCGCTGGCGATGACCAACTCAATGATCGTCACTTGGCTCGTCGCATTGGGCATCATTGTCTTTGCGCAGTATGCGACGCGGAAGATCAAGGACGTGCCGGACGGCGCGCAGAATTTTTGGGAGTGGATGGTGGAGAGTCTGCACGACTTCCTCGAAAGCATCATCGGCCACGAACTCGTTAAGAAGACGTTCTGGTTTTTCGCGACAGTCTTCATCTTCATCCTGTTCACAAACTGGTGCGGCCTCATCCCCGGCGTGGGCACCATTGGGTGGGGCACTCCGCTCCCGCAGGGCGGCCTCGATCACATCACGCGACCGCTTTTCCGCGGCGCGAGTGCGGACCTGAATCTGACGCTGGCGATGTCCTCCATTTTCTTCCTCACGCTTGCTCCCGTTTCTACGAATGGTTCGCTATTCTTTATAACGAGTTAGAAGAAATCGCGGCGATCCTGTCACCAACAAATCTGAA
>JANXSB010000178.1 GCA_025352865.1 Chthoniobacter sp.
CGAGGGTGTCGATGTCCGCGAGCAGCTTCTCGCCTTCCTTCTGCGCGGCGTCGCGCTCGTAGGTGAGCTGTTTGTTTTCGGCGCGCAGTTTCGTGATCGTCGAGTTGCTGCTCGCGCGGGCGGCTTCGAGTTCGCGCGCGAGCTTGGCGCGCTCGGCGTTGAGGTTCTGGCCGGCGGCGGCAGCGGCGGGAACGGCGGCGAGCGCGGTCGCGAGTTCCGCCGCGAGGCCGGCCTTTTCGCCGCCGAGTTTTTCGTGCGTCTCGCGGAGCTGCGCGAGCGCCTGCTCGGCGGCGCGGCGCGCGGCTTCGGCGGCAGTGTGCTGTTCGGCGGTCTTCGCGGCTTGAAGCTGCGCGGCAGCCGCTTCGCTCTGCGCCTTTTCCGCGAGCGCCGCTTTTTCCTGCGCCGCGTGCAGTTGGGTGGAAAGGCGCTCGCGCTCCGCGTGGGCGGCGTTGAGTTCCTGCTGAAGTTTTTGCGCGGCGGCGGCGAGGTCGCTGCTTTCCGTCGCGATTTTTTCCCCGTCCGCTGCCTGCGCGGCGGCACCGGCGGCGAGCTGGGCGGCGAGCTGGGCGGCGTGGGTTTCCTTTTCCTGCGCGACGGCGTTGCGCTCGGCGAGCAGTTTCTTGATGCGCTCGCGGTAGCTCTCGATGTCGGCCTCGAACTGCGACACCGCCCGCGCCTCCCATGCGTCCGGTGCGGGCGCGGCAGCCGCTGCCGCCCCGAGGCGCGCGCGGGTTTCCTCGAGCTCCGCCGCGAGGCGCGCGCGCGCGGCATTCGCGGACTCGACATGCTCCTGCGCCTCCTTCAGCGCGCGGGCGGCCTCGGCTTCGCGTTTGCGCACGGTGGTTTCAAAATCGCGCCGCATCGTCGCGTGCGTTTCCTCGACGTGCGCGGCTCCTTCGCGGTTCAGGCGGTCGGTCGTCGCGAGCTGCCGTTCGAGTTTGATCTTGGCTTCCTTCTCCCGTCCGAGATCGAGCGCGGCTTCCCGCTGGTGGGATTCGAGCGCGGCGATCCGGCGTTGCAGTTCGTCGATCTGCCGCGGGTTTTCCTTGCCGCCCACCTGCGCCGCGTCGCCCGACATCGTCTGGCCCAGCTTGCCGCGCTTTTGAAATTCGGCGACCTGCTTCGAAAGCACGGCCTGCTGCTGCGCGAGCGCGTCGCGTTCCGTGGTCAGCGCCTGGATGCGCTGGTCGGCCTCCTTCGCCTTCGTGATTTCCGCCTTGAGCCCGGAAAATTCGCGCTGCGCCGCCTTCGACTCCTGCTGCGCCTTGGTGAGATTTTCCGCGGTCTTCGCGGATACGCTTTTCTCAAACTCGATCTGCTCCGCCTTGTCGTCCGCCGCGGCTTTCGCGCGCACCATTTCAGTGACAAGCCGCTCGCGTTCTTCGGAGATTTTCTGCCGCTCCAGTGCGGCGGTGGCGAGCTGGCGCTCGAAATCGCCTCTCGCCCGCGCGAGTTGTGCGCGCATGGCTTCGCGCGAGCGGAGGAGTTCCTCGCGGGAAAGTTTGTCGTCGTCCTGGAGCGGGGAGTTGAGCGTGGTGCCGGTCGTGTTCACGGACAGGGCGAGCGCGCCGTCGTCGGCGACGATCCGCATGTCGGGAATGGCTGGAGCCGCTGTCGGTGGGGCCGGCATTTCGCGGATCAGCCTCAGCTCCGGTGCCGGCGGCGGTGCGGGTGTGGGCGGCGGAGCTGTGCCAATCTCCGCCATGCCGGGGATGATGTTGCGCGTGGTCCGCTGGTTGCGCAGCTTTTCCGCGAGCGATTCCGCGGCGGCGAGCGTGAGACCTTCGCCGTTCGGCGAGGCGGAAGGCACGGTGCGCGCGTCGGCGAGCATGCGCATCACTTTCTGCCAGGGGAAGCGGACTTCCGTTTCGTCGGAGGCCAGGATTTCCTCGCGGAAAATCTCTGGCGCGCGCCGGTGAATCTCGGTCAGCGGGATGGTGGTCTGGCCGCGACCGATGCGATCTGCGAGTTCGGCGATGTCGAAGGCCAGCTTGGACTCCGTGTCGTGCGGGCCGTCGTGGAGTTTTTGCTTCGGGATGCGCGGGAGAAAATCGCCGAGGTCGAGTTGGATTTCGTGTTTCGATTCGGGC
>JANXSB010000198.1 GCA_025352865.1 Chthoniobacter sp.
CGCTCTTCGCCGACTTCGCGAGCACGGCCACGCCCGCGCCGGGCGACCGCATTTTCACGGAACTCTTCGAGGGTTTTTACAAGGTGGAGTTTGGTAAAGTCATCGCGCTGCGGCTGAACACGAAGGAGACGAATCCCGATCCCGACTTCGGCATGCTCGTCTATGACGCGCAGTGCGAGCGGCAGCCGCTCGCGAAGGTCAGCGCGAACTTTCTCCGCGAAAACGGTACGCTGAAAATCGTGCAGGTGCGGTTTGAAAAGGTGGAAGCCGCGAAGTGAGTGACGGCTTGCCGCGGTTTGATGGAGACCTCGGCGTAAAGCTCGCCGCCGCGGAGACTGGGCGTTCGCACATTTCTCCTCGTTCCCAAACGCCAGCTTGGGAATGAGAGCGTTTTTTTAGAGACCTGCGCCCGTGCTGCGCCCTCTGGTTGCAATCCGTCTCGCGACAGACGAGCATGCGCGCCCATTTTTGATGAAAAAAGAAAAGCTGACCCTCGTTCCTGACCCCGGTGTGATTGAGATTCGTGGCGCGCGGCAGAACAATCTGCGCGGCATCGACCTCGATCTGCCGCTGGGCAAGCTGAACGTGATCTCGGGGCCGAGCGGCAGCGGCAAGTCGAGCCTCGCCTTTGACACGATCTACGCCGAGGGCCAGCGGCGGTACGTGGAAACCTTCTCGCCCTACACGCGGCAGTTCCTCGACCGCATGGACAAGCCGAAGGTGGACATGATCCGCGGCATCCCGCCAGCCATTGCTATCGAGCAGTCGAACCCGGTGAAATCCACGCGCTCGACGGTCGGGACGATGACCGAGATCAACGACTATCTGAAGCTGCTCTTCCCGCGCATGGCGCAAGCCTTTTGCCCGGAGTGCGAGCGCGAAATACGGCCCGAGACGGCGAAGTCGATTGTCGATGAAATCTACGCCAAGCACGAGGGCGAGACGCTGCTCGTGACCTTCGGCGTGCCGGTGCCCTCCGGCACGAAGCCCGCGGATTTTTTCGACTTCCTCAAAGCGCAGGGCTACCTCCGCATCTGGCTCGACGGCGACATCGCGCGCATCGACGAGCCGGTGAAAGTGAAGCGTCTCCCCGCCGTCGTGCCCGTCATCCAGGACCGCATCGCCGCAACCGCGGAAAACCGCTCCCGCTTTACCGAGGCGGTGGAAACGGCGCTGCGCTTTGGCAAAGGGAAGATCAGCTTCATCACTCATCCTTCATCACTCATCCTTCCCTTCAGCACCGGCTGGCATTGCGCGCATTGCGACATCGACATCACGCCGCCGTCTCCCGGCCTGTTCAGCTTCAACCATCCGCACGGCGCGTGTCCGACGTGCCGCGGCTTCGGGCGGACCATCGGGATCGATATTCTGCGCGCGCTGCCCGACCTCACGCTGAGCATCGCAATGGGCGTGGTGAAACCTTTCCAAACTGAGAACGGCGCGGAGTGCCAGCGCGACCTGATGCGCTGCGCGCGGGTGAAGCACATCGACACGATGTGCCCCTTTGACGAACTGCCGAAGCCCGAGCAGGACTGGGTGATCTTCGGCGAAAACCCAAAGGCGGCGGGCGAGGAGCTGTGGAAAGACGGACTGTGGTACGGCGTGAAGGGTTTTTTCGACTGGCTGGAAACGAAGAGCTACAAGATGCACGTCCGCGTGCTGCTCAGCCGCTACCGCAGCTACACGCTGTGCCCGGACTGCAAGGGCGGGCGCTACCAGGCGGCGACGCTGAATTTTCGCGCCGCGGGGAAGACGCTGCCGGAGCTGATGGTGGTATCGGTGCGCGAGTTGAAAGCCACGCTGGGCGCGGTTTTGCGGACGGATTCGACGACGGAAATGCTGATGAACGAGGTCTGCTCGCGGCTCGGTTATCTCGATGAAGTGGGCCTCGGCTACCTCTCGCTCGACCGCCCCACGCGCACGCTGAGTGGCGGCGAAGTGGAGCGCGTGAACCTCACGACCTGCCTCGGCGCGTCGCTGGTGAACACGCTCTTCGTACTCGATGAACCGAGCATCGGCCTGCATCCGCGCGACACGGGCCGGCTCATCCGCGTGATGCGGCAGCTCCGCGACAAGGGCAACACGCTGCTCGTCGTGGAGCACGACGAGGCGGTCATCCGCGCGGCGGACAATCTCGTGGAGATCGGCCCCGGCAGAGGCGCGGCGGGCGGCGAGTTGGTTTTCAACGGGCCGCTCAGCGCGCTGCGGAAATCCACCCTGACCGGGGACTACCTCACCGGCGCGAAGTCCATTCCCGTGCCGGCGAAGCGGCGGAAGCCGAAGGGCTTCATCTCGGTCAAAGGCGCCAAGGAGCACAATTTGCACGCCATCGATGTGGAGTTTCCGCTCGGCGTGCTGGCCTGCGTCACCGGCGTGTCCGGTTCGGGCAAAAGCACGCTCGTGCACGACGTGCTCTACGGAAATCTGCTCGCGGCCAAAAATCTCTCGACCGAGGAAGCGCCCGGCGCGTTGAAGAAGCTGCTCGGCGCGCACAAGATCGAGCAAGTCGTGATGGTCGATCAGTCGCCGCTTTCCCGCACTCCGCGCTCCACGCCGGCGGTCTATCTCGGCGTCTTCGACGACATCCGCGAACTCTTCGCCACCACGCCCGACGCGGTCACCCACGGCCTCACGGCAAGCGCGTTTTCGTTCAACTCCGGCGTCGGTCGCTGCGAGCGCTGCGGCGGGATGGGCTTCGAGAAAATAGAGATGCAGTTTCTCAGCGATGTCTTCATCCGCTGCCCGGAGTGCGAGGGCAAACGCTACCAGGCGCATGTGCTGGAGATTCGGTTCGCGGAGAAATCCATCCACGACGTGCTGGAGCTGACGGTCAGCGAGGCGATCCGTTTTTTCACCGGCCTCGGCGAAAAAAAAATGGTCAAACCGCTGGTCGTGCTGGAGGAAGTGGGGCTCGGCTACCTCACGCTCGGGCAGCCGCTGAACGTCCTCAGCGGCGGCGAATCGCAGCGGCTGAAACTCGTCGAGCGGCTGACGAATCAGAAAGACGAAAACTGTCTGCTCATCTTCGACGAACCGACGACCGGGCTGCATTTCGACGACGTGGCGCTGCTCATGCGCGTCTTCGACCGGCTGGTGAAGCAGGGCAATTCGCTGCTCGTGATCGAGCACAATCTGGAGGTCATCAAGTGCGCCGACTACGTCATCGACCTCGGCCCGGAGGCGGGCGAGGAGGGTGGGCTGGTGGTCGTGGCGGGAACGCCGGAGGAAGTGGCGAAGTGCGAGGAGTCGCACACCGGACGGTATCTCCGGGAGATGCTGGGGAGCGCGCTCGTTCCGAACGCTGGTGTCGGCATTCTGCCGACACGAACTTTATACGGCATTGATCTTGAGGAGAGCCAGCGAGTCGCAGAGACG
>JANXSB010000214.1 GCA_025352865.1 Chthoniobacter sp.
CCAGTTCCTCGCCACGCAGGCCGCGGCCCTCTCGCGGTCGCGGATTCAGGATTTGATCAAAGCGGGGCACGTCACGCTCAATGGCCGCGCAACCAAGGCCAGCACAAGGTTGCGCGCCGGCGACGCCGTCGCGCTCGACGAGCCGCCGCCCGTGCCGAGCACCACGCTCGGCGAGGACATCGCGCTCGACGTGCTCTTCGAGGACGCCGACCTCATCGTGCTCAACAAGCCCGCCGGCATGGTCGTGCATCCCGCGGCGGGCCACTGGCAGGGCACGGTCGTGAACGCGCTGCTCCACCACTGCCCCGCGCTCTCCGGCATCGGCGGCGAGCAGCGGCCCGGCATCGTCCACCGGCTCGACAAGGAAACCAGCGGCTGCCTCGTCGCCGCCAAAAACGACGCCGCGCACCAGGCGCTCTCGAAACAATTCGCCGGGCGCGAGGTGACGAAAATCTACCTCGCGCTCGCGTCGGGAAAATTTCGCGCAGCGAGCGGCGTGATCGAAGGCGCGATCGGGCGGCATCCGATTCATCGGAAAAAAATGACCGTCCTCGAAAAAGGCCGCGCCTCGAAAACCAGCTACCGCGTGCTCGCCGAACTCGCCGCCGGCGCGCTCGTGGAATGCACGCTGCATACCGGCCGCACGCACCAGATTCGCGTGCATCTCAAGCACCTCGGCCATCCCCTGCTCGGCGACGAGGTCTATGGCAAACGCGCCGGCTTTGCGCGCCAGATGCTCCACGCGTGGCGACTCGGCTTCACCCATCCGCGCACCGGCGCGCGCATGAATTTCCAGTCGCCCATCCCCGCCGATTTCATCGAAGCTGGCGTCCCCGCAAATCTCCCATGACCAAATTCCAATCCGCCCTCGATCACGTCCACGCCACGCTCAGCGACCTCCGCGAGCAAGGCGTGGAACTGCGCGCCTCCGCCGCCGCCCTCACGCGCCTCGCCGATACACCGACCGCCGCGAAGCCTGTGCCCGCGCCGCTTCCCGGCTCATCGCCGGTTTCCGCGAAAGCCGGGCGCCTCGCCGCCCTGCGCGGCCCGGTGCTCGCCTGCACGCTCTGCCCGCATCTCGTGAAGTCGCGCACGCAGGTCGTCTTCGGCGTCGGCAATCCCGAGGCCGAGCTGATGTTCGTCGGCGAAGCGCCAGGCGAGGATGAGGATTTGCAGGGCGAACCTTTTGTCGGCAAAGCCGGCCAACTGCTCACCAAAATCATCGTCGCGATGGGCTTCACCCGCGACGACGTGTACATCGGCAACGTCCTCAAATGCCGCCCCGACATGCCGCCCAGCGACTCCGGCAACCGCAAGCCGAAGCCTGCGGAAATGGCCACATGCCTCCCGTACTTGCGCCAGCAGATCGACATCATCCAACCCCGCGCGCTCGTCGCCCTCGGCGCGACCGCGATGGAAGGGCTGCTCGCCGCGACTGAGCCAATGGCCAGGCTGCGCGGGCGCTGGCACGATTTCCACGGCATCCCGCTCATGGCCACGTATCACCCGGCGTACCTGCTGCGCAACCAATCGCTCACCGAAAAGCGCAAGGTCTGGGAGGACATGCTCCTCGTCCTCGAACACCTCGCCAAACCGATCTCCGAAAGACAGCGCGGATTTTTTCTCCCGGCAAAGTAGCGCCGGCTTCAGCCCAGACTCCGCGCCAGTCCCGGACACACGGCTGAACGGTTCCTCCGCTGTCTCCCGCGCAAATCCGCGCTATTCGTGATTGGAAGTTTCGCACGGCGCAGCCACATTCCTCCCGCCATGAAACTCCTCCCGCTTTTCGCCACCCTCCTCCTCGCCGCGCCCGCGCTCCGCGCGCAGACGCCCGCGCCCGCGGCCACACCCGCCGGCGCCACCGCCATCGCCATGTGGCGCGCGAACCTCCCTGGCGGCAGCTACAGCGTCGCCGTCCGCTCCATCGTCTCCGTCAGCACGCACGAGTATGTGGTCGATGCCGCGGCCCGCGTCACCGAGGTCAATATCGACACCACCGGCGCGGCCCTCGTGCGCTTCTACTACATCGAACCCAACACCCCCAACGCGCCCGCCGGCTTCGGTGCCGCCACCATCGAGAAAACCCAGCAGCTCCTGCAGGAAGGAGCCAACCGCACCGGCCAGGCCGAGGACGCTTGGAAAAAAGTCCTCAAGAGCTACCCCACCACCACCCACCAGCGCACCATCGAGTACCGCCTCCCGAGCAAGGAAGCCGTGCAGAAAATCTTCGACAGCGCCGAAGCCGCCTTCCGTCTGCAAAAGAACACCGTCTTCAAAGGCGACTAACCCCCCCCTTCACCGCCCGCACCGCGTCCATGCTCTCCACCTTTCGCCCCTTCGCCGCCGCGCTCCTCGCCACCCTCGCGCTGCTCCTCCCCGCACCCGCACCCGCCGACGAGACACCCGTCGTCCCGGCTCTCCCGCGCGAACCCGTCCCCCAGGCACCCGCCGGGCTGATCCTCGATCAAGCCCATGTGCTTCTCCCGGAAATCGCCGCCCGCCTGAGCGCCAAACTGGCGGACGCACGCGCCCACGATGTCCATGTCTATGTCGCCACCGTCAGTTCGCTCAGGGTGCCGGCCTCAAAACAATTGGAGCGCCTCGAGGAACTCGCCAAGGACTACTCCAACACCTGGAACAAACACACCATCGGAGCCGTGATTCTTTTCGACGATGAAAGCGGCATGATCACCTTGGAACTGAGCAAGCCGACCAGCGAGCGCTTCACTACGTTTGCTGTCGAAGACGTCCTCAGGATACCACTTGGCGAAGCGCAAAAAAGCGGGCTGGCCCGCGACAAAATCCAGCGCTTCGGGGAAATCACCGCCGTGGCCCTGTCCAAACTGCAGGAGGACTACTTGAAAGAGACGCACCGCGCACGCATCGGCAACTTCATCATGGGCGGCATTGCCCTCCTCGGCATCGGCTTGACCATCTTCAGTGCCGTGGCCAAATCGAATGGCCCGTCGGTGGCAGCTCCATCCCATCCCATCAACCACCAGCCACCAGTCGATTTCTGATCGGGCGGGCGGGGCTGGGTGACGGGAAGCAAAGCCTGCCGGAAGCGGTCGGTGATCCGGCCATGCACGCCGAATTGCCGGCCCTGCCCGCCATCACCCCGCCTCGCGGTTGCATCTCCGGCACCGTTCGCGTTCCTTCGCGCGCTGCGCATGCCCACTTCACTCCACGACCTCACCTACCCCGCGATCGAGCGCGCGCTCGTCGCGGACGGCCTGCGCCCGGCGCATGCGCGGACGCTGTGGAATGCCGTGCAGCGCGAAGGGGCACTCGCGCTGGCGGAACGCACCGAGTTTCTCCCACCGCTCACGCGCTGGTCGGCTGAACACGTCGGTGAAAGCGCGCGCTTTTTTTTTGATGAACCGGCGCTCACCGCGGACACCGCGAGCAGCGACGGGCTGACGCGAAAATTTCTCCTCCGGCTCGCCGATGGGCAGACCGTCGAAACCGTACTAATGGGTTACACGGGCCGCTCCACCGCATGCGTGAGCACGCAGGCGGGCTGCGCGATGGGGTGCGTGTTTTGTGCGACGGGTCAGATGGGTTTTGTCCGGCATCTGCGCGCGGGCGAAATCGTGGCGCAGGTGCTGCACGTCCAGCGAGAGTTGCGCGCGCGGCGCGCGGCGGGGCTGCGGAACCTCGTGCTCATGGGCATGGGCGAGCCCCTGCACAATTACGACGCCGTGCTGACCGCGCTCGAAATCCTCACCGACGACCGCGGCGTGGCGCTCGCACCCTCGCGTGTGACAATCAGCACCGTCGGCGTGGTGCCGGGCATCCTGCGGCTGGCGGAGGAAAAGCGCGCCTTCAATCTCGCGGTGAGCCTGCACTCGGCGGATGCGGCGGAACGCGCCGCGCTCGTGCCAGCGAGCCGCCGCTGGCCGCTGGATGAACTCATCGCCGCCTGCCGCGAGTACGGCGCGAAAACCGGGCGGCGGATTTTTTTCGAGTGGACGCTGATCGCCGGCGCGAACGATTCGCCGCGGCACGCGGAGCAAGTCGCCGCCTTGCTCGCGGGGATGCACGCGCATGTGAATCTCATCCCGCTCAACCCGACGAACGGCTTCGCCGGAACCGCAAGCGCAGGCGCCGCGGCGCGGGAATTTCAGCGCGTGCTCCGCGAGCGCGGGCTGCCGAGCACCGTGCGCCAGCGGCGTGGGATCGACGTGGCGGCAGGCTGCGGACAGCTCCGCGCGGAGAAGGCGCGGGCCGCGTAGGCTCAGCGATCCCGGAGCGGCAGCGTGACTTTCCCAGTGGCGAGCGGTCGCAATGATTCGATGCCAGTGAGTTCGTAATCGGCCACGCGCGGACGGATGGCGATGGCGGATGCTTTTCCACCGGGCGATGTGCTGAGTGTCGCGGCTGAAACTTTTTCCGCGGCATCGAAAGCGGCTCCAAGGATGAATCCGTCGGACGTGACGAACTGCCATGCGCCGCCGGCCTTTTGCGCGAGCGCAAATTTTTCCGGCGACACGCCTGGCGCGGGGCCGGGGTGCGGCTGGCAGTCGCCGTCCCCTGTCCGCTCGAAGACGAGTTCGGGGCCGGGCGCGGTGGGAGTGAGGACGAGCAGCACGCGGTCTTTTTCCACGGCGTAGCGGGCGGCGCGCATCGGGTCGCGGGTGATGACTCCGAGGCACGCGGCGCGCTGGGTCGCGGGGTCGATGCGCCATTCGCAACCACCGGCGTACACGAGCAGCGGGTCGCGCGAATGGATCGCGACGGCTGAGTCGGGCGGCGCGAAGAATTCGCGGACGAGTCGGCCTTCGTGCGTGTCGGTCTTCCAGACGCTGATGCGGCGGGGCACGGCGTCTCCTTCCGCGACCCAGAGCTGGCCGGTGGCGTCGAGCGCGAGCGCGCGGATGGATTTCATCCGGTCGCTCTGCCAAGGGCCGAGCGGAGCACGACCGCCCGCTTTTCCCGCGACGAAAGAAAAGCCCTCGGTGTCGATGGCGGAGCGGGCCTGGACCTGGTGCAGCGGGTGGCCGAGGCCGACGAAAATGTCGTGCATGTGATGCTTCGCACCGTCGCCGATCATGGTGAGCGCGGTGATGCGCTCCTCGCGATCGAGCGGCGTGAGGTCGCTGGCGACGACCCAGATGGGATCGTGGATGAGCAGGAGTTTGCCGATGACGCCGCCCTTCAGTGCGGTGACGACAAAGTCCGCATCGACGAGCGTGCCAGGCTTGTCGGGCGTGTCGCTTTTCGTGGCCACGGAATCGACCGCGCCGGGCGGAGCGCCGACGACGGTCTGCAAATACGCGCCGCTTTTCGCATCGAGCACGGACACGAATTCGCCCGCGGTGAAGCTGAGATAAATGCGTCCGTTTTTCACCGCGAGGTAGTCGGCGAGTTCGGGCTTGCCCTGGCTGCCAGCGGGCCAGAGCGAGGTGATGCGGAGGTCGGTGCGGCCATCGGGCCACGGGATCGCTGCGCCGTCTTTCGCGTTCAGTTTGTAGAGCGCGCCGCCTTCCGCATCGGGGCCTTCGCCGCCGAGGACGAAGACCGTGCCGCCATCCGCGGCGAGCGCGCGGCAGCCGGAGAGTGCGCCGCGGCGATGCGTCCAGCGAACGGTGCCGGCGGGGTCGCATGCGACGACGGCATCGGCGGCGGCGGTGGTGAGCGACCAGCCGAGATAGACCTGCGCATCATCCGCTGCAGCGGCGCTCGGCGTGCCGCGGTCGCCGCCGAAATCGCCGACGGTGCCGCGGAGCTTGAGCGCGAGGCCGTCGTGAATGACCGCGCGCCATGTGTAATCACCAGGCGGGAGCGCAGCGGCGTCCCATGCGGTTTCGTGATCGCCCGCGGGGAAAGACGCGCCGGTGAGAAGCTGCTGCGCGAGCGTGCCGTCGGGGTGATAGACGTTCAGCGAGACAAAACCGGGCCGCTCGTTGTGGAAGCGAATGGGCACCGCCGCGTACGCGGAAACCGCGAGCGCGAGCAGGGCGGCGAGTGCTTTCATTTCGCCGGTGCGCCGGCGGGCGCAGTGGCGGTGAATTGCAGCGGCTCGCTCCACCGGCTGTAGCGTCCGTTGCTGTCTTTCATCCGCACGCGGGCGCGGTAGGTGACGCCGGGTTTGGTGAGATTGATGGGCAGGCGCAGCGCGGCGTTGAATGGCGCGAGGTCGGCGGAAACCCACACGTTTTCCATTTCGTACCGGCGCGGCTGGCCGGGCTGCCAGCCCGGCAGGCCGGGCGCAGCGATCTGGCCGAGCCGCCACTGCACGCCGGCAAACTGCGCGCCCTTTTTCGACGCGAAAGGCGTGGTGGAAAACGCGAGCCCGTTCACCGCGTAGCTCGGCAGGCCCGTGTACGAAATCGTGGGCCGGTCGGGGATGTCGGCGGACTCGGAATCGACGAGCAGATAGCCGTAGCCGTAGCCGCGCGGGTCGCCGTCATCGAGCTTCCACGGCGCGGTCGCGGGCCGCGCATTTGTGACGAAGTCGGTGATGAATTTCACGAACCCCGCAAAGTCCGGCGTGGCGAGGATGCGGTCCCAGTTCTTGTCCGCGCCGCCCTTCGTGGGGTTGCGATAAAACGCGCCCTTGTCCACGGTGCGCGGGTGGTAATTCCACAGGCACTGGTCGAGTTCCGGCCACGCGAGGCGCTGGCCCGGCGGGTGGAGAATGTTCACGTACTCGTCCACGAGTTGCGCAAACTGCCCGCCGCGCGGGCTCGGGTCGTCGCAGAAAAGGTCGAGGATTTCGCGGCAGCGGTTGCGGTATTCGTTGCGCAGCGGCGGCACGTCGAGACAGCGTGCGAGGTCGATGCGCCCGCTCTGGTGCGCCTTCGGAATGAACATCATGTCGAGGTCCCACGGGATCGGCACCCAGCGGTTGTCGGCTCCGTGGTAGAGGAAATGATTCTCGTTTTCGCGCAGGTCCACGTTCGCGAGGAGCCGGTTCATCGCGTGAAAGCTGTAGTACGCGGGCAGGTCGAGATTCGTGCGCCACCACGTTTCGTCGGCTCCGCCTTTCGCCCGGCCCATGAAGGCGTCCACATCGCCGGTGCCTTTGTCCTGCTTGGCGGCCTGATGCTTTTTGTCCACGCCGCCGGCCATGCGGTAGAGATTTCCGTCGGCCATTTCGCGCTCGTGGAGAAAGCCGCCGTCGGGATCCTCGACGAGCAGATACAACCCCCAGAGGTCGCCGGTGTACTGATCTTTCGTCTGCTCCTCCGCTCCGTCGATGACGCGGAACTGCACATGCCGGCAGCGCGAGGCGGGCACGCCGGCGATTTCGTACGAGCGAAACGACAGCGCCTCATCGAGCCCGGCCATGCCGCGATTGCTCTGCGCCCACGGGCTCGCGCAGGCGTTCATGGCGATCTTGTTCATGCCGCGGGTCAGCGGGTGGCCCGCCATCTCGCCGGGTTGAAAATCGCGCGTCGGGTTGAAGATGAAGCCCCATTTATTTTTACCGCACACCGTCGTGCTGGCCTGTCCGCGGTCGTGAAATTCGATGTGGTCGTACACTTTCCCATCCGCGATGAGCGTGCCGAAAAACTTCTTCTTGTTCGCGCCGCCGTCCCACTGGCTCTTCTCCACATCGTCCTTGTTTGCGAGCAGCGTCATCGCGGGCAGCGTGCCGAAGAGCGTGGCGGGAAACGTCCACGTCTGGCCCTCGCCCGGCTTGCCGGGAAAGCCCGCCCACGCGGGAGGCGCGGCATAGCAGAAGTAGGCGAAGTTCGGGCACGCGTCGTCGGCGTACGGCACGCGCACGGTCTGGCCCTTCGCGTCGTCGGCGGAAATGCGGTAGCGGATGAGGCGGCGATGCACTTGGAGCGCGGCGGGCAGCGTGGCGGTGAAAACGCCGTCACCCGCCTTCGCATCGCCCTCCTTGCCGTCATCGTGCATCGGCACCGGCGTCCAGGTTTTCTCGAAAGCCTCGTCGGTTTTGCGGATGTATTTTCCCGGCTCCTCGATCTGGTAGAGCAGCGTCGCCGCCTTCACGCCGCCCGGCGCGAGCACGCGCGCCGCCACGCGCACCGGCTCGCCGGCTTTCGGCTGCACCGGCGCGTGGCCGATGGCGCTGATGCTCGGTGGCGCGACATCAGCGGCGGTGGAATTTTTTTCGCCGGGCGTCGGCTTGCCGGGCTCGGTTTTGC
>JANXSB010000215.1 GCA_025352865.1 Chthoniobacter sp.
TGGGTGTCGCGTGCTAGCGTTTCGGTTCGGAGTAAAACTCGGCGATTTTGGCGACGAACTCGTCGATGAAGACGTGCATGTCGCTGACCGCATCCTTGATCCGCGAACTAATATAGCTGTAGGCAAAGAGCGCCGGGATGGCCACGGCCAGGCCCGCGACAGTAGCCAGCAGCGCACCGGCGATGCCCGGCGCGATCGAATTCACCTCGACCTGTCCGCTCTTTGCGATAACCGCGAAGGTAATCATAACTCCAATGACCGTGCCTAACAGCCCGAGGTAAGGACCGCCGGCAATGCCGATCGTGAGAAAGACTAGGCTGCTATTGAGCTTCTGCACCTCGCGCACCAACCCGCCGTCGAGGGTCGCCCGGATGGCTTGCATCGAGCGACCTGAAAGCCCGCTGAAATTTTCCCGCGCAGTGGCCAGCCGGTCCTGAATCTCCCCGAAGCCGATTTGGTAGATATGGTAGAGCGGCGACTGGCGCATCATCATCTGGGTCTTGGGTGTCGCCTTGCCACCCATGCTTTTCACCGTCTCCTCGTCCCCGCTGTCCAGGATGTGCAGATTGCCGGAGATTTGCACCCAGTGGGCGAGGAAGGTGTTGGTCGCCTTCTTGATCTTATTGAGATAGAGAAACTTCGTCACCGCGACCACCCACCCGACGACCGCCAGCAGGGCGCATAACCCGATCACCACCCAGCCGTCGAAAGTCAGCGACTTCGAAATGTCGGCCAAAAGTGAAAACTGTTTGCCGATCTCGCTCTCCCCGCCGTGCTTGGACGCTTCGTCCTCCCCGCAGACGAGCAGCTTCGCGGTCTTGTCACCGCCGGCCTGATTGGCTGCCGCCAGCTTCAACCAGCCCGCGGGCCGCGCGACCTTGGCAATCTGCAACTCGTCGATCTCGCCAACAAAGGTCGCCGTCGCACTGTCAGCACCGCCCTCAGCGGTCTTTTCTTTTCCGAGGATGATCGGTGCGTTCAGCGCAGGCAGACCTGCTGCCAGCGTGGCATAGCTTTCGCCATCCAGCCAGACGGTGAGTTGTGAACCCGTGGCCGTCACCGCCAGATGCCGCCACACATTGACCGCCAGCGGAGCTTCTGCCGTGGGCTTGCTCCGCTGCGCTCCACCCGGCCCGGTAACTTCGACAAAGGGCACGCCATTGTCCAAGCCAATGACCAACGCGCGATCTCCCTCGCGCCTACTTAGTAGCACCGCGCCGGGGGCCAGCATCGTGGGCTTGACCCATGCGGAAATCGTCGCCGTGCCACCTTCCGTCCACGCCAAGTCCGCAGCCAGTGGAATAATTACTCCCGTCTGCCCGGCGAAACGCAGCCCGCCGGCAATCAAAGAGCCGCTTGCCGGCACGCCAGCGTTTTCCGCATTGTGCGCGCCCGCCGTGACATCCACCGGCGCGCTCCCGCTTTCGCCGAAGTGATAGACCAGCAGGGTGTCGGGATCATAGCTGCCCTTGGCATCGTCGCCCCGCGCGGCCTGCTCGCTGGCATTGCCGGAGTAAAGCCAGAAAGTAACCTGCGCCCCCGGCTTAACATCCGGTACCTTCACCCAGACAAACGCCTCATAGAGGTTCGAGTCATACTTCTCGACATGGTATTTGAGCGGCGTCTTGTCATCGGCGGCGATGAAACGGATATCGCTCCCATCATCGCGCGCCGTGCCGAATTGAAAGTTACCCTCATACAAACGCACCAGCACGGTCGCGGTCCCGACCGGCTCGCTGATCGCCCCGCCGGCGGCGGTCGTGTCGAGGGTGATCTTCTTCCGCACCGTCCATTGCTCATTCCACCACGCCCCGGCGTCGGCGGAGATGGCGAGCATGACGAGCAAACCTGCCAGCAAATGGGGGAGGGGAGACCGTCTTGAAAAGTAAGGCAAAGGGCGCATTTGGGATGGGTGAGGCGAAATGTTCAAAAGTCCGCCCAGACCCGGAAGGTCAGCAGCAGGTCATGGGTCTGGGTGTGCGACTGGCCGATGAGCGGCAGGCCCGCGTCGATGGAGCCGTTAAGGTGATCGAACAATCGCAGACGGCTGCCGATGCCGATGCTCGCGAGGTCAAAGCTGGAGTCCTGGTCGGGAAGTGGGTTCTGGACCGTCAGCCGTCCGGCGTCGGCGAAGGCGTAGATGCGCCATTCGTCGTCCTTTTTGCCAAGCCAGCCGAGGAGCGACGGGCTCCGCAGTTCGATGGAGCCAAAGCCTGCGCTGTCGCCCGGCACTTCGCCCTCCAGATAACCGCGGGCGGTGCCGAGTCCGCCGCCGCTGAATTGCTCACTGCTCACCAGCGGCTGGTTGGAGAGCTGGCCCTGCACTTTGCCAAAGATCTGGAAGCCCGCCGGCAGATCATGGGTATGGGACAGGTCGCCCCGCAGATAGAGGAAGCTCCCGTCCGACTTGAAGCGGCTGTTTTCAAACTCCTGCGGACTGCTGCCGAGTCCGCGCACATGAAAGTAAAGCCCGGCATTGAACTCGGTCAGCGAACCCTTGGTGACCCACGTCCCATTGTAGTTGGCGCTCAATGGATAGTAGGTGATCGGCGCGGTGATCGGCACCATGCCGACACCTATGAAGACATTCTGATCGAAATGCTTGTAGTCGATGCCCAGGCTGACTGACTGATAGAAGTCCATGCCCGGCGGCAGGCTGATATTGGCGCGCAACCCGAGAATCTGGCCGCGTCCCGCGACCGCCGCGCCACCGAGCGTGGAAACATTCGAGTCCTGCTTGGTGCCGAGCACCATGAGACTCAGCCAGTCAAGGTCGCGAAAGCGCGCCTGATAGTAGGCGGAGATCACCTTGACATCGTTCGTGTTCTCCGGTGAAACCTGAAAACTCACCCCGGCGGTGTGTCCCAACTGCCAGAGGTTGTTGTAACTCACCGACCCATTCACCCGGAGTTGAGTCGTGTCCGGGCTGTAGCGGTTATTTAGCTCCATGCTGCCATGCAGCGGGAGGGAGTCTTTCACATTAAGGTCAATGTCCACCGTTCCGGGTTCGACGCCCGGCTTCAGCGTCGGGGTGATCCGACGGTCAGGCCACTGGTTCAAGGCGACAATATCCCGCGTGATCCCATTGAAATTGGGCACCTGTCCCTCGGCCAGTGAAGGTGCCCGCCGCTTGATTTCCGCGAGCGAAAAGTAACGCGACCCATGCACCCGCAGCCGTCCCACTTTGGCCTCGGTGACCTGGAAAACAATGACTCTGCCCAAGGGCTGCTGCGGAATCTGGACGGACACCGTCTGATACCCTTTGTCCTTATACACTTTCTCCAAAGCCGCCCGTGCCTGCTCGATGTCCTCCGGCGTCCGGCCCGGCCCCAGGTAGGGATAGACGGCTTCCCCAATCTCGCCCTCCTTGAGCAGATGCGCGCCTTCCACCCGATACTCCTGAATATAGAGCGGCCCGGCTCCGTTGGTCAGCACTCGCGATGGGACCGGAGCGTCGGGCTGGGTTGCCACCGCCACGACGGGAGCTGTGGCCGCAGCGCCGGTCGTCAGGCCGTCAAGCCAAGCAGCCAGCACCATCGCGGTGATAGCGGAGCCGAAGCCGTGTCGGAGGTTGAAAATGGAGCGGCGGTTGCGCAATCGAATGGGATCGCCCGCGGAGCGGCAGGGCGGTGTTGAGGGTGAAAGTTTCGCGACCCCTCCGTCCGAGGGCGAAAGGGGCCGCGTGTCTGATTCAGGAAATACGGGACTGCTACGGGTAAATGGTTAAGCGAGGCTCCGAACGTCGGCAGGGTCTTCGGTAACGACACCAATCCCTAGTGGTGCCCCAGATGTGGAGAAAGCTGCCGATTGTTAAGATCGGGGGGCGAATGTGGCAGGAATGCCACAATCCAAACCGAGAGCCTCGCTGAGTGACGGCAATATGACAACAGGGTGACAGCCGCCGTCCCGAAACCGCGGAGTTGTGAGCGGATCAGTAGTCGTTGGTGATTGGTCCCCCGTCACTCTGACGGCTCACTTTTAAGGTCGAGAGCAGAACAGTGGCATCTGCATTCAAGAGCTGGTTAGCCAGCGTGTTCAGCGTGTTGGTTTTTGTCAGGGTCAGGCCGTCTTTGTAAAAAAGATGCTCGTAGGCCCAGAGCGGATAGGTGCCTTCCTGGACTGCGGTCGGGCTATAGGCGACTCCGTTGTAGGAAAGAATCCGCGCACCCCCGAGGACTGCATTAGCTGCGTCGAGTGAGGGCAGGTAGCTGATGTAATAGCCGCCGACGCCGGCCAGGCTGGTCTTAGTGAGCAGGGTCGCGAGGTTGCCATTGCTCGTATTGCCGTGGCTGCCGGCGGGGTAAAAGACCCCGTTGTAGGTGATTGCCGGGTAGAGACTGTGGCTCACGATGGTTCCGCTGGCGGCCCCGGCACCGACCACGGGTTGATACTGGGTGACGTAGGAGGTGGCCCCGATGCCCGTCTCGATGAAGGAGATGAGTCGAGCGCCGGATTCGCCATCGCGCCCCGTAGCGAAAACCTGAGCCGGCTCGCCGGTGCTGGGGACGAGGGTCGTGCGGTCGCTGGCCTGGGCCGTAAACATGGCGAGCGGCAGATTGCCCACCGCATACAGAGCCTGCGCCTGCTCGGTCGTGATGTTGTTCAACGCCGCCGGTGCGCCGTTGTTGACGACGAAGACATAGGCCCCCGCGCCTACAAGTTTGTCTATCAAATCAGTAGTATTGTAAATAGTCGAGCCTTGGAAGGAGTCGGCCACCGCGCCGTCCGCCTGCGCGGTTTCGGTCGCGTTGCCCGTGAGCGGCAGCGAATTGCCCCCGGCGGTTTGCGTGGTGCCATTGGTCAGGAAGGCGATCGAGGAGTTGTTGTTGAGGATGCGGATATTGGTTTGAAGATGGATTTGAGTGCGAGCGGTCAGGCTTTCGGAGCGGAGCGGCGGAGCCGGCCCAGAGCGAGGAGGCTGGTGCCGATGAGCAGGCTGGAAAGGGCGGACGGTTCGGGAACGACGGGGATCTGGAAAGTCACCGCGGCATTGTCGTTGATATGGAAGGTGCCGAGGAACTGGCCGGGATTCCGGGCCACCGGCGGCACTGGCGGGACTTTCGATTACCTCGTCGATATCGGTCAGGCCTCCCTCTTCCGCGATGCCACGGTCAGTTTCACACTCACCGGCCTCGGGGACATCAAGTCCGATCTGGATTTTCTCTTCGGCGCGACTTGGATCACCCGCCCCGATGTCCTCTGGAGCATTTCAGGAACCCCGGGAGCCACCGCAGCTGGCGGCGATCCTCTCCGAACGCTTTACGCCACCAGACCGGAGACGGTGGTCGGCGTGCAATCGATCCCGTGGACGCGCTCAAATTCCGCCGGGCAATCCACAGCGACCAACAAACTCGCGGCCGTCGGCGGCGGGTACGTCCAAAACGGCGCGACGCCCAACAGTTCCACGGCGAACAGTCCCGTCGGGGTGTTCCAGAACACCAGCGATGTGAACAGCTACGCCTCCTTTCAACTCGGTGGAACCAACACCTCCATCGGCACCGCGTACAGCTATTTCAACAACGGCATCGAGGGCAACTTTGGCACCGGCACCGCCGGCACGGCGCTGGATCTTTACCGGGTGCTTTTCGCCGGTGGGGCGAACGGCGGCAGCATCGGCAACCCGAGGAAGAGGTCGCCGGCATTGTAAGTCACCGGGTTTGGCGGAAGGGCGGGACTGGAGGTGGTGGAGAGCCCGAGGCCGGCGGCGGCGAGGAGCAGGGCGGTGAGGGATGTGGAGCGTTGCATGGCAGGTGTGTGTGTGTTGTTGTTAATCGTTCATTCTAAGCCATATTAATGAGATAGAGATTAAATAAATAGTTACTGAAACAGTGTTGTCACAATATTTTCCGTATTTTTGATTTTCCGGTGAAAACTCGAGGGAAGGACGACTGCGGGGTGACAGCCGTGGACCGTCCCCGCCAACCCATCGTCCGGACCACGTCCCAAAAAAGCCGTGGACCGCCGCGGCATTTCACCGCGTCTGGGCGGGCGTGGAGCAGGTGGTTTTCCATCGGGCCGCCACGACGGCCTCCACCGTCGAGGAGTTGACCTTCAGGCCTCTGCGCTCGGCATCACGTTCGAGAATCAGGAAGTGCTGCGAGAGGCCGTGCGGCGGGCCGCCGCTGAATCGGATCAGGTCGAGGCGCGCGGTGCCAACGGATTTGGCAGGGTTGTTCGTCTCTCCGCTTCACGCTTCCACGCGGTAAACCTGCACGCGTCCCCACGGCGGCCAGACACCGAGCTTCGGGGCCTCCTGCCCGGTCGCTCCGGCGATGATGAGTGACTGGCCATCGGCGGTGAACCGCGCATGGGTGATGCGTTTTTTCGTGTCGATGGAATGCACGAGCGCGCCATCGGCGGCGGAAAAAACCGCCGCATTCCAAGTGCCTTGCGCCTGCTTCCCCGCCATGAGGAAGTGCGTGCCGCCGGGATACCACGCGAGGGTTTCCATGAGACCTGAGCCGTGCTGGCCGTCCTTGATTTGGTCGAGGCGCTCGCCTTTCCGCCAGTCCCAGCGCTGCCACGTCATATTGCCATTGCCGGCCATCGGGTCGGTCATCGGGCCCATACCGCAGCCGAGCAGCGCGGTGCCGTCGGGTGAAAACGCGAGGCCGTAAATGCCGCCGCAGTAATGGTGCGACTTGGTCGTGCCCCATGACGTGAAATCGGGCGACGTCCATTGTGCGACGGGCTTTGCATCCGGGTCGGACGGCAGATTCCACACGCGCACTTCGCCCATCATGTTCGCCGCGGCGAGGTGCGCTCCCTCCGGGCTGAAAGCGCAGCTCAGCACCGGCGGCGTGTGGCTGAACGACGCGACGAGGTCGCCACTCTCGGTGTCATAGACCCGCACCGACGGCTCGTTTTCCGCCGCTGGCTCGTACTTCCAGCCGCCGGGCAAATACTGGCCGGTGACCGTGGCGAGACGGCTGCCATCGGGCGAAAGGGCGATCTGCCAGTTCCAAAACCGGTGCGCCTGCACGCGCCGCCAGCAGCGCCGCGTTTCCACATCATGCCAGAGCAGCATGCCGTCGTAGCCGGCGGAAATCATCGTGCGCCCATCGGGGAGCAGCACGCATCCGCTGGCGAAGGAAGCGTGCTTTTCCGCGAAGGTGTCCGCCTTTCCACTCTCCAAATCCACCGCATAAAGCACGCCGTCGGCGCACGCCGCAAACGCGCGACTGCCGTCCGGCGCGAGGGCGAGGCCGAGCGCACCGGTCGGGAGTTTGTGATCGTGGGCGAGGGTGAGTTTCATGGTCACGCGAGCAGGTCGCGGATCGGCTCCGCCTTGTTTTCCACGCGATGAAAAGTCGGCATCCCCGGCAGGTCGTATTCGGCGTACGGATTGATGCCGAGCGCGGTGAAGATCGTCGCGAAAAGGTTCTGCTCGTTGAAAGGCTTCTCGATCACGTCCACCCCGTCCGCATCCGTCGCACCGGTCACGACGCCGCGTTTCAAGCCGCAGCCGGTCATCATCATGCTCCACGCATTCGGATAATGATCGCGTCCGCGCGCGGCGTTCATCCACGGCGTGCGGCCGAATTCGCCCATCGCAATGACGAGCGTGGAATCGAGCAGGCCGCGTTCCTCGAGATCGGTGATGAGATGAAACAGCACGCGATCCAGCTCCGGCACGAGCATCTGGTGGATCTCGTGCTGGAAGACGTGGTTGTCCCAATTCATGCCGTTCGCGACCATCACGAACGGCGCACCGTTTTCCACCAGATGCCGCGACATGAGCGCGTGCTGCGCGAAACTTCCTGGCCCGTAGCGCTCGCGGTCCTTGGCCGGCAGTTTGTTCACGTCGAAAAGATCGGCGCTCGCGGCCATGCCTTTCATGCGCTCAAAAGCCGCGTTCTCGCTGCGCGCCACCTTGCTCCTGCGGTCGCGCTCATACTTCGCGGTGAGAAATTTCCGCAGCGTCTCGCGCGCTTCCAAATCGTGCTGCGGGATGGTCTCCGCCGCGGAATTCAGCCGCTGCGTGTAATCGCCGCCGAGCCGCACCGGCGCATGCTCCGCGCCCAACCAGCCCGCCCAGTTGCCCGCCTTGAAGCTCTCAAATTCGTTCCCGCCCGGAATGGGATCGAGGAAGACGAAACTCGGAATCGGCGAATCCAACTGCCCTATCGCCTGCGACAGCGCGCAGCCGAGCGTCGGCCGCGTGAAGCCCGCGCGGTCGGGATTGCCGCGCTGCAAAAGATTGATCGCCTGCAAGTGCTCGGACTGCGCGGTCTTCATGCTCCGCACGATGTTCAGCCGGTCCGCGATCCCCGCGCACCGCGGCATGAGTGAGGAAAAGTGAACGCCCGGAATCTTCGTCGGCATGCTCGCAAACGGCCCGCTGCTTGGCCGTCCCGGCTTTGGATCCCACGTTTCAAACTGACTCGGCGCACCGCACAGCCAAAGCAGGATGCAGTGCTTCTGCGCCCGCTTCGTTTCCTCCGCAAAAAGCGGATTCTGAAACAGCCCCGCAAAACTCGTCGCCGACGCGAGTGCGCCGCCCGCGAGTCCTTTGAGGAAAAGCCGCCGGTGCAGCAGATGCTCACCGGTCGGGCATTGGCCTGGAATCAGGTTGGAGGCGTCGCGGCTCATCACGGCATGGTCAGAAATTCTGCGCTGGTCATCAGCGCCCAAAGCAAATCGCGCGCGGCTTCGGCAGGTTGGTCGGGGCGCTCATTGAGAAAGGCGGTGGCGTGTTCGGTTTCGTCGGCGTCCGGTGCTCGGCTGTGGACGGCGAGAAAGGCTTCGCGCACGCGGGACGCCGCTTCGGGCAGCGCGGCGAGGCGCGAGGCGGCACTGGCGTTTGCTGGCTTGAGGATTTCCGCGAGGGCGGGGGAGTTGGAAAGAAACTGCGCCTGCTGGAAGGTGGCGTTGTATTCGCGCGGCAGCACGTCGGGCATGGCGGCGATGACGGCGCGGCGCAGTGCATCGTCATTCGGCGGCAGGCCTGCGGCGACGCGCCAGGAGCGGGCGATTTGCTCGGCGGAAAGCGGACGCTCCAGCGCGCCGGCAAACGTCTCGGGCGCAGCATCCGCGGCGCTTAGCGCGTAGGTGCGGCTGAGCACGATGCCGCGGACGACGCGGCGGATGTCGTACTGATGCCCGGCAAAATCCTGCGCCAGCCAGTCGAGGAGTTCCGGGTGGCTCGGCGCGTTGCGCGCGTTCATTTCGTCTGCGGGACTCACGATGCCGCGGCCCGTGAACGCAGCCCACATGCGGTTCACGAAGGCGCGGGCGAGGAGCGGATTTTCGTGCGTCGCGGCGTCGGCGAAAGCTTCGCGCCGCGAGAACTTCGGCACGCGCGGTTTCGCCGCCGGATCGATGTATTTGTCATCGCTGTCCTGCTCCTTTTGATCGCCCGCGGGCCACGTCTCCGCGATCGTGCGGCCGGTCAAAAGCGTGACCATCGCAGGCTGCGATTCCTTTTTCAGATTCGTGAAATTGATGAACCCACCCACGGCCGACTCGCCGACGGCGGTGCCGCCTTCCACATTTTTGCCGCGGTTGAACGCCGCCACCAAACCCCAGTAATGCGCCTGCTTGATCTCCCGCGCGAGCGGATGGTCGTGGCACTGCGCGCAGTCGATCTTCGTGCCGTACACCACGGGCGCGACGGCCTCCGCGATGCGCTGGAACTCATTCCGCCGTTCGTAAAGAAACCATGACGCACCCTTGTTCTCCGGCTTGTCGGGCCGTGCGGCCAGGAAGTCATGCACGGTTTCATTCCACGGGCGGTTTGTGCGAAAAGCGTTTTCGAGAAACGCCCACCAGCCGTTCTGCTTGCGCTTGTCCTCGTGGTTCTCCCGCTGGCCGCGCCCCAGGAGAAACACATCCCAAAGCTCGCGCATCCGCACGGCGTATTCCTCCGACGCGAGCAGCCGCTCCACGAGCGCGCCGCGTTTCGTCTCCGCGGGCGACGCGAGAAACTCCTCCAACTCCACGCGCGTCGGGATGCGCCCCGCGAGATCGAGCCAGACCCGGCGGCACCACGTCCGCTCATCCACGGCGTCTGCTGGCTTCACCCCGCGCCGCGTCCAGCCTTCTTCGACAAACGCATCGACCGCCTGCGTCACGGACTCGAACTGCCGCGGCGCAACCGTTTTCTGCACCGGCTCCGTCGGCACGACCGTCATGGACGCAATCCATTCGCGAACCGTCTCGCGCTCGGCGTCGGTAAGCTGCTTTTTCGGCGGCATGTGCGGGTCGCCCTTCGCCGCGAGATGCTCATAAAGCGGACTCTCCTCCGGTTTGCCCGGAACGATCACCGCGCCGTCCTCGTTCCCTTTCAGCACCGCCTGCGGCGTGTCGAGTTCCAGCCCGCTTTTCTGTTCAAGCGGGCCGTGGCACTTCACGCAGTTCACATCGAAAAGCGGCTGCACTTTTGCCGACCACAACGCCGCCGTATCCGCCGCACACGCGAGGCGCGCAGCAGTGAGCGAAAGCAGCAGCGTGAGGGTTTTCTTATCGGGCATGGCTCAACAAAGAGTCGTTGTGTTACGGATAACGGTGCGGAGCGGAAAATCTTAAATGCACATTCGCTCCGCGCCACCACAGCCTGTCTCCTTATGAAATTCATCGCCCTCATTTCCGCGACAGTTTTTCTCTGCCCGATGCCCAGCCATGCCGCCGACGAACCGGCGGCAC
>JANXSB010000289.1 GCA_025352865.1 Chthoniobacter sp.
GCCGTCGCCGCGCTCGCTGTGCGCGATTTGGTAAACCGCGGCGCGCTCACCGAAGCGGCGGCATCGGCGGTCGTGGGCGAGTTGCTGCGTTGAGTCTGGCAATGGCACGGCACGTTATGCATGCCTGCAGTGTGACGCCCAACGGAATCGCGTACTCCCTACCGGCCTCCGCGCGCTGCTCCTGCAAAACGAAGACGCCCCTCGCCCGCAACGTCGCGCACCAGCTCCCCATCTACGCCACCGGCACCGGCTCCACTGCACCGATCGCCCCGCCATCGAGGCCATCATCGCCAAGACCAAACCGGACAAACACGGCCTGCGCTCGCTGAGCTTGGAAGGTCGCCGTCCAAATCCCCGAGCTGGGCGAGGTCCGGCTGCACGCTCGCCCGGATGGGGCAGTCTATCTCGCGAGCATCGGAGAAGGCGGGAATTTGCTCAAAGACACCGGCCTTTAATGCACTCTACCGCTGCAACAAATGACCGCCGTCCTGCGCTTCTGTTTATCTTACCTCGCACTCATCGCACTGCCGCTCGCGGCGACGGAGTTCACTCCTGCGGCTCGGGACTTTTTGGAGCAGCACTGTGCGGATTGCCATGATGCGGACACGAAGAAAGGCGGGCTGAATCTGGAGAAGGTTTCACTCGAATATCCGGGGCCGGAGCAGGCGCAATTGCTCGTGCATATTTTCGACCGCGTCTTGAGCGGGGAGATGCCGCCGAAGAAAAAGGAGCAGCCCGCGCAGCCGGTGCGGGTCGCTTTTTTGAAAGAGCTGGGCGACTCGCTAGTGGCGAGTGAGGCGGAGAGCGCGAGCCACTCGGGACGCACTTCGGTGCGGCGGATGAATCGCACGGAGTATGAGAATACGCTGCGGGATTTGCTGGGGCTGCCGCTGTTGCGCGTGAAGGATTCGCTGCCGGAGGATGGGCAGCAGTTCGGCTTCGATAAAGTGGCGGGTGCCCTCGACATCTCGCATGTGCAGATGACGAAGTATCTGGCAGCGGCGGACCGCGCACTGCGGCAGGCGGTGGTAAGTGCGGCAGCTCGACCAGAAGTGAAGACGTGGCGTGAACCGGCGGCGCGGCAGGACACGATGCGCGCGGCCATCGCCACGCACAACGCGGTGCCGATGCTGGGCCGCAATCTCGCGCCGGGACTGAAGACGCACGTCGTCGGCAATCCGCAGGACGACTATGGCAACACGTATCGCGGCGCGACTTTCGAGGGCGAGGCGGACTCGGCGGCGGTGCTCACGGGCGTCATCGGCGCGCATCAGCCGGAGGGGATTCAGATGGACCATTTCCGCCCCACGGTGCCGGGTTGGTATCGCGTGAAATTTTCCGCGTGGAGCCTGCGCTGGGAGCGCACGAAGGCGGTGCCCGCGGTGCGCGGCCTCGTTCGGAACTACGAAATTTTCGGTCCGCCTTATTTCAAAAACGAGCGTGGCGCGTGGGAGTTCACGCGACTGCCGGAAGAAAAGCCGGGGCAGGGCTGGATGGAAAACGTGGAGTTCTACGGCGCGACCGAGACGACACAAATCATCCGCGCTTCGCTCAAGGGCGAGGTCATTGGTTTTTTTGACGCGCCATCTTTTCAGCCGAAGACGCATGAGTTCAAAGTCTGGCTCAATCCCGGCGAGCGCATTTCCTTTCACGCGATGACCCTGCCCAGCTACGGCCCGAGCAACAGCGGCGCAAACGAGGGTGTGCGGAGCTACGAGGGACCGGGCGTGGCTTATGATTGGTTCGAGGCTGAGGGGCCGCTCATTGAGCAATGGCCGCCCGCGAGTCAGCGGTCGCTCTTCGGCGAGACGATGCCGACCGGCAAACCGTCGGCGGAGGAGCAGCGCAAGTTGCTGCACAGCTTTGCCACGCGGGCTTTCCGGCGTCCGGTGACCGAGGATGAACTCACGCCTTACGCGGGCATCATCGCGGCGGAAATGGAGCGCGGCACGACGTTCGAGGAAGCGATGCTCGCGGGCTACAAAGCCGTTCTTTGCTCGCCGGACTTTCTTTTCATCGGGCTCGAATCCGGCGTGCCACAAACGGGCGCACCGCGCCTCGGCGACTACGCGCTCGCGTCGCGGCTCTCGTATTT